>NZ_JAIJHU010000146.1:0-1169 GCF_022723415.1 Barnesiella sp.
CCGTATCGATCGATACGGCTTTCTTTATATGTCGAATAAAAAATTTTAGAAAGGATGTCTTTCGTCCGATACCGTCAATTTAGCACGACCTTTGGCGCGACGGCTGGCTAATACACGACGACCATTGGCAGTCGACATTCTCAGGCGGAATCCGTGTTTATTTATTCTCTTTCTGTTTGAAGGTTGAAATGTTCTTTTCATTGCCGTTATATTTTATCGTTATTATTCTTTTTTCGGACTGCAAAAATAGATACTTTTTTTTAATAAACCAAGAGATAATCTATTTTTGGGGTTTTCTTTTTGAGATTTTACCGATTTAATTTACTTTTGCATTTGGAATCGTCAGAAACAAAGAATAATATAAATCCAAAATAAAGTAATAAAGACAAGTATGATTAACTCGCAAGACATTAAAAACGGAACTTGTATTCGTTTGGACGGAAAACTCTATTTCTGTGTAGAATTTTTACATGTAAAACCGGGTAAGGGCAATACGATTATGCGTACCAAATTGAAAGATGTGGTATCGGGTCGAGTGCTCGAACGCCGTTTCAATATAGGCGAAAAGCTGGAAGATGTTCGTGTAGAACGTCGTCCGTATCAATTCTCTTATAATGAAGGAGAACATTATCATTTTTTGAATCAAGAAACGTGGGACGACCTTATCATCAATAAGGACTTGATTACGGGGGTAGACTTTTTGAAAGAAGGCATGGTTGTCGAAGTCGTTTCCGATGCTTCTACCGAAACTGTTTTGTTTGCCGAGCTTCCCGTAAAGGTGCAGCTGGAAGTTACCTATACCGAACCCGGTTTGAAGGGCGATACAGCGACCAATACGACTAAACCGGCTACGGTGGAAACCGGGGCTACGGTGCGTGTTCCTCTTTTTATAGAAACGGGAGAGATGATTGTTGTAGATACTCGCGACGGTTCTTATATCGAACGTGCGAAATAAGATTTAATCTAAATAAGATGTATGAAACGGAGTTCACCATAAGCGAACTCCGTTTTTTATTTTCTCTGTTTTTTATGGAATATGGTATGCGTCTCGACAAAAATCTTAGAAGCTGTTTTAATTTATTCCGAGACAGATTGAGACCTATGTTGAAGCAGATTGGAGTCCGAGATATGCAGTCAATAGCGGGCTATTGACAAAAATCAAGGGATTC
>NZ_JAIJHU010000147.1:0-1135 GCF_022723415.1 Barnesiella sp.
ATTCTTAAGTAAATATGCGAAAGGGACTGCTTCTGATATGGAATATATGATGAATGCTCCTGAAGGATTGGAAGGGACAGCGGAATTTGATTCATTAACAGGAAAAGTATTTGAACGAAAGAAAGGTTATGTGGTGAAAGCAACGGTTACTTTTAAAAATCCAAAAATAAATTATTCTTGGCAAGAGGATATGACGTTAGAAATAGTTAAAAAATCGGATAAATATTTTGTGGAACGTTTGACACATACTTTATCCGATGATGAATAGGAGTGAAAATACATGGATACAAGTGCATTAAAAACTTTTATTGTAGAGAAAGGGCAAGATTTTCTAATTATTGGCGGAATTTGTATGCTTGTCTATTTTGCAATCAAAGGAAATTTAAAAAAAGCTGGGTTAACTTTGATTATCGGTGCGTTGGTGTACTTCTTTATTGGTTCACCAGACACCGTATTTAAAGGAGTCGGTGAGATTTTTAGTAAGTTGTTTGGCGGAAACATTCTTCCTCCTATGATAGGTGTGTAACCGTGGAGTGGGAGCCTTATAACTATTCAGCGGTTTTTAAAGAACCAGAAAAAATTTCAGAGTTTCCAGTGTTAGGTCATTTGCCCTTTTCTGTTGCATGGGTGGATTTAACGGTAATAGGGTTAACTGATCTTTTTATTTGGCTTTTTTTAAGGGATTTTGTCCAAAAAATAGCTTCGTACGTTAGTTTTATGAGTATGTTCTTTTATGTAGCAGTTCCCTTAGGTGTGGTGTTATTGATGAATCGAATTCGTCCAGATGATAAAAAAGTGTATTTTTATCTTTGGGATATGCTGGTTTATCTGGTAACGATTAAATGGGGGGCGATTGTTTTTTACAATGGAGAACGCCATAAAGAGAAGGATTTAGAAGAAAAAATTGACTATTAGTGAAAAGGCTATAAGGATTTTTCCTTGTAGCTTTTTTAGGAGGTGGTGGATAGATGGAACAAGGGAGTATTTATGTAGAAAGTTTGTCCAGTGGAAAAGGTGAATGGTTTGATTTACCAGTTTCTGAAGAAATTGTTGCTTCTAAAATTGTTGGAGAAGATCAGGAATTAGGAGAATATATCATTT
Organism: Barnesiella sp.; assembly: GCF_022723415.1. Classification (NCBI taxonomy): domain Bacteria; kingdom Pseudomonadati; phylum Bacteroidota; class Bacteroidia; order Bacteroidales; family Barnesiellaceae; genus Barnesiella; species Barnesiella sp. Next base: position 1,102 of record NZ_JAIJHU010000147.1, read on the forward strand.
TAGACTATGATACACCATTTTATGTGTATGAGTC
>NZ_JAIJHU010000148.1:0-1135 GCF_022723415.1 Barnesiella sp.
GTACTTATGTAGTATAGATAAAAATCTACCGGGATATTCAGCTTGGCGATTCTTTTCCACATGTCGGGCCGTATTCTGAACTGGAAGTTATAATGTCCCATACTGCAATGGAGTATCAGTCCGCTGTTTTTGAAACGGCGGAAAACTTTTCGAAACGATTCTAAACGGCTTTCTACCAAGTCCAATATTTCGTTGGATTGATATACCAGATCGAAGTATTTCGATGCTTTTCGGTTGTCGAATGTATCGTAAAACCAGACGTTTTTCTCATCGAAGACCGGGTGAGTGCCGAGCTCGGTGTAGGGTATGTCGGGGTATCCTTTCCGTTTGATACGGGTGGGGGATATTCCGGTCATCTCGGTAACGATACCCGGGTCATTCTTTCCGGTCTCGATATAGAGCGTACAGCCCATTTCGGTTCCGGCCTTGATTCGGTTAATGTTATTTTTTTTGCTTTTACTGAGTAGGTACAGGTCGAAGTCGACCAACAATCCGTACGGTGCGATACGCTTCCACAGTTCCGGCGGAATGCGGAATTGAAGTTTATGTCGGTTGGTATAGCAGAAATGGAGGAGGCATTTGTATTTGTAGTTCCTAAAAATCTTTTGGAAAGAACTTTTCTGTTTCTCGATCATTTCGAGCATATCGATCGATTTGAAAGGTATCAGATGGTCGTCTTTTTCAAAATAGGCAGTACCGGATAATTTCCACAGGTTTTGTTTAAAGAACTTTCCGGGTATTTCTTTGTGTGATCTTGTTCTGAATATTTCGCCTTTTGTTGTGGCCCACGAGGGTTGTATACCGGTCATACGGGTTACGACCGAGGGAGCATCTTCTTCGGTATCGATCCAAAAATCGCATCCCATTTCTATTATTTTATCGTTAAATTCTGCCATTTAATTCTACTATTATTTTTTAATCCATTTCTATTCTACAAGTTATGGAAATACATTTTCTTTGTTTGATTTCACAAATATCCCCGATTTCAATTTTCTGTATTCCCATGAGTCTGATAGTTTAGTCGTTGAAATAAGGTGTACTTATGTAGTATAGATAAAAATCTACCGGGATATTCAGCTTGGCGATTCTTTTCCACATGTCGGGCCGTATTCTGAACTGGAAGTTATAATGTCCC
>NZ_JAIJHU010000149.1:0-1126 GCF_022723415.1 Barnesiella sp.
TACTTGCCACCCATCTCCTGCAACACGATGTTGCACTTCATCATCTGTCCGTTCTCACTCTTCTGACTCTGTACAGCGAAAGGCTCGCCCTGCTGCACCACTCGCATAATTTTTGTTTCCATAATAAAAAGAAACAAGACCTCGCCTTCCTTTTTAGGCTCATTAGTTAGCAGCTCCGATCTTGCTGAAAGCTGGTGCAAAGATACGGCAGCTAACTGAGGGAAACAATCGTTTTACCACAGGTTTCTCAAATTTGCCACGTTTTTGGTAAAAATCGGGGCTTTTTTGGTAAAAATCAGTTTTTAAGGGAAAATTGAGTAAAAAGTGAAGACAAAATCCGTTTTCTTAACATCAAAAAGCAACTTTTTACCAAAGGTACGCTCAAATAGGCTTCTATTTTCCTTGCTTTTTCTTTGATAAGATATTGGAAATCAGACGATTAAACGTATATTAACAGTTTTACCAAGTCTTTACCAACCTTTGGTAAAAATCGAGGTGACGATAGGTAAATAGAAGTATAGATATAGAAAAAGCGACTCTCAGATTATGAGAATCGCTTAAATGGGGTTCATTCTATTCCTTTCAATATTCAAGCTAAGCAAAATAGAAAGTTCTCTTATATTCAGTCATTTTCTTCAGTTTATCATAAAACTCACGGGCAATTTTATAATCAGGGTCTGTATCTTTATGCCATTCTGCAAAATCCTTATTATGGTTCATGATATTTTCCATTCTTCTAAAAGAATTGCTGATACATTTCTTCTCTGCATCAGGAAACATCAGGTTCATGCGATTGGCAAAGTCATTCTTATCTTGGTCATCTCTAATAATATGGAATGTATATTTCATCAAGCACCATACAATGTACCATTTCTGCTGAGAAACGATATTTCCCTTTATCCAGAATTTCAATATCTCCTCCAACTTCGCAGGATCCACCCAGTTGACAAAGAACGAATCACCATGATGCTCATAATCATCTGCCTTAGCAATTGCGTTTCTAAGATTCTCAAATTCTCCCTGAAACATAAATAGTTTGTTGAAATCATCCGGTAAAGCCTGTTTCTGACAAAGCATGCAAGCAAGTATCTCATTGGGAGAGTCCTCGATATAGCGGATGTCATAC
>NZ_JAIJHU010000005.1:0-94041 GCF_022723415.1 Barnesiella sp.
AAACTCCCGTCCCTGAGAGCTCGCCCCGTCGTCCCCGACGCCACTCCATACCCCTGATTTTCGGTTCATAATCCTTTGATAATATCTAATATATAGATTTTTTGAAAATGGATATGTTGTATTTTGTTTATTATTTATAATATTTACATTTGTAACCTCTCGTTTTAGTGTAGATGAGCTTTGGGTTATATCCGTGCTCTTCGATTTGTTTTTTGAAAAATCCAAAATTCACTATAAATTTTAGTTTATGAAAAGAGGTTTACTTTGTATTTTATTCGTAGTTTTATTAACTGTGAATGTGTCGGCGATCGTTGTTTCGGAATCGACGCCGGTCGTATTGATTAACGAGGATTTTTCCAAATTTGTCGAGGGGGCTGAAACAGCTCCTACGGAACAGGATTTGGCAGATGAAAGTACTGGCGCAATCGATGCCCAATATACCCAACAAGCGGGTTGGTCTGGTATGGGTATTTTTCAGGCTGGGGGAATTTGTGCGATAGCTCCTGTATATAATTATTATTTCTATGAAGGTGGTTATTTGAATACGCCTAAGGGGGATTATTCGGGGGTGATTACTTATTCTTTTCGAGCTCGTCTGCAAGAGGGGGATCAATCGAAAATAAATGTAGTGATGGGTGAAGGTTATAACACTATCGATTCTTATGCACATACACTTACCACTGACTGGCAAACCTATACGGGAGAGTTTAAAAAAGGTACTTTTGACCGTTGTTTTATTCAGTTTTCTGCTGGTGATGAAGACAAAGTTTTAATTGATGATATAAAGATTGTTCGGATAAAAGAAATTATTCCTACGCCTAAATCGTTGGAAGCGACTGATCTTACGCGGGAGGGGTTTACGGCTCATTGGGAAAGCAGCGAGCGAGCCAAAGACTATTTATTGAGCGTGTATAGTAAACGATTTCCTGATGGGAAGGCTCCGAAAACAGTGAAGGAGACTTTCGATACCGTTAATTGTACCGACTCGTTGATTAGCTCTGATAATCCTCAATATCCCGAAGGTTGGGTTGTCGATGTCGTTACTCATGGGACTCGTCATGTGTATACAGATGAAGGCAATTACAGTTCTGCTTCGGTTGCATTGGCATTTGATGCTACGGGAGACTCTATCGTAACTCCGTTGGAAGATGATCCTATGGATAGCTTTTCGTTTTGGGGTAAAACTATGCTTTCTGGAAATAGCTCAAAAATTCATGCTGAATATTTTAATGGAGTAGAGTGGAAGGACTTGGGTTATTCTTTTGCTTCTTCGCTTCAAACGGGGCGCTATATCGATCTTACCTCTTCTCTACCGTCCGATTGTTATCGGGTAAAGATATGGTTCGAACAGAAGAATAACGGACGTGTCGCTATCGATGATATTTCTTACAGTTGTATGCCTGTCAGAGAAAATGTATATGTTTTCGAAGATAAGAATGTAGGGAGTGTGACGTCTTATAATGTGGAAGGCTTAGACGAGAATTTGGATTACTATTATTATGTAAAGGCTTCTTCGGAAAATGGAGTGCAGTCTGAACCATCTGACGAAATCGCTGTAATAGGATTGGTCGCTCCTGTTGTGGCTGCCGCTACCGATGTAACAGAATCGTCATACACGGCACATTGGGAAAAAACACCTAAGGCCGAGGGGTATAGAGTGAATAATTATAGTGTTTATACGGCGAGAGAAGACGAAGAATATGTCGTTTTGGAAGAAGATTTTTCGAAAGTAACGACTTTGGCTACACCAGAAAATCCAGACGAGTTTGAGTCGAGTTCTCTTGTGATTCTAGATGATTATACTTTATTGCCCAATTGGTTATTTAGCGGCGGACTTCGTTTGGCAAACGGTATGCTTGGAGGGTATGGTTGGCAGGCGACTCTTCAAACACCCGAACTGGTGCTGAATAACGATACCGTATTCGAAGTGACAGTGACAGCATGGGCAAAGGTTTCGAGCGGTTGGACCGATTTATATATCTACTCTGAAAACGATACTAAAACACTGACTTTCGAGAAATCGGAGTCTAAAACATTTACGGTGGAAATGAAAAACGGTATTGAAAAAGATTGCCTCCGTTTCGCTACCGATGGCGGTGCTCTTTTCTTTATCGATAATATTGTCGTTAAACAAAAGTTGAAAGCGGGTGCTCAGGTGTCCAGATTGGAAAACAGTGTTATTGTGAGGGACTCCGAAACTACTTCGTACTCCTTTACCGGATTGCAATGCGGACAGTATAAATACGGTTATGAGGTATCGGCCTATCGTTTGCTGGGCGATGATTTAGTCGAATCGGAATTTTCGGACCGGCAGATCGTGGAATATATCCCTTCGGGGGTAAATTCACTTTCTGCATCTGGTGCTAAGGTTTATGCCATAGATGGAAAGTTGTATGTGCAAGCCGAGGTTCCTTCTAAGATAGAGATTTATTCTATTTCGGGAATGTCGGTATTGGAAGATTCTGTCGGGGTAGGAGAGAACCAATATGATCTATTACCCGGATTCTATATTGTGAAAGTCGGGAATAGAACAACGAAAGTTCTGGTGAAATAAAGATACTTTCTGATAATGGATCGGCCCGGTTTTCCGGACCGATTTTTTTGTTTAAATCTGTAAAAGAAAAATCGAAATCTTTTGTTTTTCAAATAAAAAACGTACCTTTGCAGTCCGATTATTACCCAAATTTGAGAAAATTTGAATAGTAGCCATGCCTTCTTTGGCCGGAAGCATGAATGCTATGTGTATGTTAAGTATTTAATAATTAAAAGAATAAGCAGTGGATACTTTAAGTTATAAGACCATTTCTGCAAACAAAGCGACCGTTAAAAAAGAATGGGTTGTGGTTGATGCAACCGATCAAGTTTTGGGTCGTATGTGTGCAAAAGTTGCTAAAATATTGCGTGGTAAATACAAACCGTGCTATACTCCTCATGTGGATTGTGGCGATAATGTAATTATTATCAATGCTGATAAGGTGCAATTAACGGGGAAAAAATGGACGGATCGGGTTTATTTGAACTTTACAGGTTATCCCGGTGGTCAAAGAGAATTGTCTCCTGCCGATTTGATGAAAAAAGGAGAATCGAGATTATTCAAACGTGTACTGAAAGGTATGCTCCCTAAAAATAAATTGGGCGCTCAATTGTTGAGAAACGTTTATATTTATGGAGGAAGCGAGCATCCACATGCTGCACAAACCCCTAAAACAATAGATATTAACACCCTTAAATAAGTAATATGGAAGTAGTTAATGCATTAGGCAGACGTAAAGCCGCAGTAGCACGAGTATTTGTTTGCGAAGGTTCGGGTGTAGTTACGATAAACAAAAGAGAGTTGGCTGTTTATTTCCCCTCTTCAATACTTCAATACATTGTAAAGCAACCGCTTGAAAAATTGGGCGTTGCAGAAAAGTATGATATTAAAGTGAATCTGAATGGCGGTGGTTTCAAAGGACAGGCCGAGGCTCTTCGTTTAGCGATTGCCCGCGCATTGGTGAAAATCAATCCCGAGGATAAACCTGCTCTGAAATCGGAGGGCTTCATGACTCGTGACCCGCGTACCGTTGAACGTAAGAAACCGGGACGTCCCAAAGCTCGTAAGAGATTCCAGTTCAGTAAACGTTAATATGCGACGGCCTGACGCCGAAGATATATTTGTGTTTAGTATCCAAACCGCAAGGACTTTTCTTTTCATAGGGAACTACCTTGTGGTTGTGTAAGTAGAATGTAAACAAATTAAACAAAGAAAAAATGTCTATTACTAATTTTGACCAGTTATTGGAAGCCGGTGTTCATTTCGGACACTTGAAAAGAAAATGGAATCCTGCTATGGCTCCTTATATCTTCATGGAGCGTAACGGTATCCACATTATCGACTTGTATAAAACCGTAGCAAAGATCGACGAAGCCGCAGCTGCATTGAAATCAATCGCTAAATCGGGTAAAAAAATTCTGTTCGTCGCTACTAAGAAACAAGCCAAACAAGTTGTCGCCGACAAGGCTTCTGCTGTGAATATGCCATATGTTATCGAGCGTTGGCCGGGTGGTATGTTGACTAACTTCCCTACGATTCGTAAGGCTGTGAAGAAGATGTCTACCATCGATAAAATGGAAAAGGACGGAACGTTTGACAATTTGTCTAAGCGTGAAAAATTGCAAATCTCTCGTCAACGTGCCAAGTTGGAAAAGACTTTGGGCAGTATTGCCGATTTGAATCGTCTGCCTTCCGCTTTGTTCGTTGTCGATGTTTTGAAAGAACATATTGCCGTGCGCGAGGCCAATCGTTTAGGTATTCCCGTATTTGCTATGGTAGATACCAACTCGAATCCGAACGATGTAGATTTCGTTATTCCGGCTAATGACGATGCTTCGAAATCTATCGAAGTGGTTCTCGATGCCGTATGCGGTGCTATTGCCGAAGGTTTGGAAGAACGTAAGGCTGAAAAAGTTGATGCTCCTGCCGAGGGTGAGGATGCTCCTGTTAAGAAAGAACGTAAAACTCGTATCTCTCGCAAGAAAGCCGAAGATGCAGAGGTTGCCGAAATAACGGACGAAGCTCCTGCCGCCGAAGTTAAAGAAGTAGAAGAATAAAAAATAATCAAAGACAAAGAGTGGAGCCTTTTCTTTGACTTCACTCTTTGTTCGTTTCTAATTATAAAAATAGGAGATTAAGTATATGGCTGTTACAATGGCTGAAATCAGCAAGCTACGTAAACTTACGGGAGCCGGCATGATGGATTGTAAGAATGCTTTGACCGAGACTAACGGTGATATCGAAGCTGCAAAAGAAATTATTCGTAAAAAAGGTCAAGCTGTCGCTGCTAAACGCGAAGACCGCGAAGCTTCGGAAGGTTGCGTTTTGGCTGCTGCCAAAGGCGATTTCGCTGCTATCGTAGCTTTGAAGTGCGAAACGGATTTCGTTGCTAAGAACGATTCTTTCGTAGCCTTGACTAAATCTATTCTCGATGCTGCCATCGAGGCAAAAGCTACCGATCTTGAAACCGTAAAGGCTTTGGTTGTCAATGGTACTCCCGTCGCTAACTTGATTGTCGATGAAATCGGTAAAACCGGAGAAAAGATGGAGCTCGGTTACTACGAAGCTATTTCGGCTCCTTATACCACCGCTTATATTCACCCGGGGAATAAATTGGCTACGATTGTAGGTTTTAACCTCGCCGATACCGATTATCAGGTAGCTCACGATGTGGCTATGCAGGCTGCTGCTATGAGCCCTATCGCTGTTTCTCGTGATGAAGTTCCGGCCGATGTGGTAGAAAAAGAACTTGAAATCGCAAAAGATAAGGCTCGTCAAGAGGGTAAGAAAGAGGAAATGCTCGATAAGATTGCTCAGGGTCGTCTGAACAAATTCTATCAAGAAGTTTGTTTACTTGAACAAGCTTTTGTGAAAGATCCCAAGCAAACTATTCAACAGTATCTTCATTCAAGCAACAAAGAACTTACAGCTGTTGCTTGTAAGAGAATTACTCTTAATGAGGAATAACGATATAAATTTTTGATAAGAAAAAGCCGTATCGAAAGATACGGCTTTTTTATTGTGGTAAATTGGGAATCAAGATTGTTATTTTTCTGTTTTTGGTTTCTCGGAATCCCTGTTCGAGCGGTGAATTTCCATATAGTGGCTGGGCGACATACCATAAAACTCTTTGAAGCTGTTTGAGAAGTGAGATAACGAGGAGAATCCGGTGGCATAGGAAACTTCTGAAACGCTCAAATTTTTGCATGATAACAACCAAGCCGCATGTCGTAATCGCGTCGTTTTTATGTAATCACTGGGGTTTTGATTGGTGAGCTGTTTTAATTTCCTTTGTAGTTGAGAACGACTGATACCGATTTCTTGACTGATCGTTTCGACCGATAAATCTGATTCTGCTATTTTATTTTTTACAATGTTTTCCAGTTTCTCCAAAAACTTTTCGTCTGTTGATTTTATATTGGTTACTTCTTCTTTGATTTCATTGAATTTACCCTCGTATTTATTTTTCATAATACGGCGTAGTTCTATCAGTTTGCGGATTCTTATTTTCAAATGCTCTATATTGAAAGGTTTGGGAATATAAGAGTCTGCGCCAGCTTTTAGTCCTTCAATGCGTTGTTCTATCGCTGTTTTTGCAGTCAGCATAATGACCGGGATATGACTGGTCTGTTCGTTCTTTTTGATTTTATCGCACATTTCGATTCCGTCCATTTCGGGCATCATAACATCTGAAATGATACAATCTGGATTTTCTTTGATGGCTATTTCTAGCCCTTTCTTACCATTGCTCGCTTCGATTATCTGGTATTCGGTTGATAGGACTTTGTGGATATAATTTCTAATCTCTTGGTTATCTTCGACAACCAAGAGTTTTGGTTTGTATTTATTTTGAGGGGATAAGGTGTTTGAGGAGGTTTCATTTGAGAAGAAAGGTGCGACAGAAGTCTGTACAAGTGTAGCTAAGTTACGATCGGAGTGTTCCAACTTTTTCTCTTCTTCTTTTAGGTAGCTTTCGTCCAAAGGAAGAAGGACTGTAAATGTGGCCCCGGGTTGTTCTGTATCTTCTACAAATATTTTTCCATGATGTATCTCCATTAAACTACGAGACAAATGTAATCCTATTCCTGTGCCCATTTTGATTTTATTGTTTTCGTTGGGAACTTGATAGAACCGGTTAAAAACCGTTTCCCTTAGTTCTTTCGGGATTCCACAACCGGTGTCGGAAATACGGATTCTGAGGAATGACTCAGTCGTATCGACGACCATTCCAATTTTCCCGTTGGTCGGGGTATATTTAAAAGCGTTGGAAAGCACATTGAAAATGACTTTATCTAGCTTTTCCTGATCGATCCATACAAAGGGCAAATTGTCGACAATGTGGACATCGAACGATATATTTTTTTCTTGGGCAAGGTGTTTAAAGGAGCCGATGATTTCCTGAATAAATATGTTTACATCTGTTTCTTCGGCTAATAATTTTACTTGTCCTTTGTCGAGTTTACGCATTTCCATAACTTGATTGACCAATCGTAAAATGCGATGCCCGTTTTGGTCTATAATTTTGTAGGTTTCTTTCAGTTTTTCATCTGTCGTGTTTTTGATAAGTTCTTCTATCGGAGTTAAAATTAAAGTAAGAGGGGTACGTATTTCGTGAGAAATGTCGGTAAAAAATTGCAGTTGGGACTGCATGATTTTACTTTCGTTTTTCTTTTGCAGGTCTTCTTTTTTTCGGAGGTTCTTGTTCCTAATATTGATATATGTACAATATGCCCCAACGAGAATGACGAGAATATAGATACCTTTCGCCCACCAAGATAACCATAACGGAGGAGTGATGACGATGTCTATTTTTCGGCTGATCGGTTCGGTATGAGGTAAGTGGGCTTTAATATATAAGGTATATTTCCCCGGTTTCAGGTTTGTATAAGTTACGGTATTGTTTCCGTTGGGTAAAGTCGTCCATGTTTTTTCAAATCCGTCTAGTTTTGCTTGGTATATGACATTGTTAGGGTTGTTATATTCCAATGCCGAGAATCCGATGGAGAAATTTTTTATATTATAGTTCAGACGAATTTCGTCGGAGTAATCGATAGACTTCTTTAAGATGGAGCCGGATTCTCCGGGAATTACCGGTTCGTTGTATATGAATAGATCGGTAAAGATAAGGTTCGATAAATTATAGCTGGGTTGGCTCTCGAAGGGATAGAAGAAGGTAAGTCCGTTTATCCCTCCGAAAAAGATTTCTCCGCTTATTGATTGAAAATAAGCACCTCTTCGAAATTCATTGTTTACCAACCCATCGGAAGTATAATAATTGGTAAATTTGTTTCGTTGAGGGTTGTAATGAGATAACCCGTAATAAGTACTTATCCAAAGGTGATTTTGTGCATCGATCTCTATTCCGCTGATGGCTGCATTGGGTAGTCCGTCCTTTTCGGTGTATTGGAGGATTTTTCCTGTATTCGGATTAATATAATTGAGACCCCAGTTGGTTCCTATCCATACACCTCCTCGATGATCGACTTTTAGGGCAAAAATGTTGTTATTACTTAGTTTTCCGTTTTCTGCTGTATAATCTTCAAAACTTCCATTGGACATGTCATACCGGCTTAATCCGGCTACACTTGTTCCTATCCAGATGTAGTTGCTATCTATGGCTATGGCGTTGACAGAATTGCTGAGTATCTGGTTTTTGGATTTCATGAGGTCATAAAGCAAGAAATCGGCGTTTTCGGTTTTCGGGTTATATTTACATACGCCGTGCTCATTGGTTCCTATCCAAAGGTTGCCCTTTTCATCTTCCGCAATGGCGTTTACATGTTTCACCTCGGTGTTGTTACAACGCAAATTCTTTTTTTCAAAGCGGTTGGTGGATTCGTCGTACAGATATAAGCCGTATAAATAGGTCCCTATCCAAATTCTTTTTCGGGAATCCTCGAAGATGGATAAGACGACATTGGCGGGGAACTTGCCGTCTTTATAATGAGCTTTTACTTTTCGGTCGGCATTCAGTCTGTATATGCCGTCTCCATCGGTTCCTATCCAGATATCTTTTGTATGGTCTTCCAGAATTGTCAGTATACATTCGTTGCCAATGCTTTTGTTTGTGTAGAAAGGATTAAAGCCTATGTTTTTGAATATTTTGTCTTTGAGCGGAATCATCAATATCCCTTTTTGATATAAGGCGACCCAAATGTTATGTTGCTTATCCTCGAATATACCGTGTACTTTGGCTTTTCTCATGTCCAAGTTGATCAACTCCGATTCGTATGTCGTAATCGTTTTGTCTTTGAAGTTATATCGTTTTAGGCCTAAGCCGTCGGTTCCTATCCAAAGATTCTTTTTGCTATCGGTGTATAGAGTATATACCATTTCGACGGAGGGTATGTAATTCCTTTGGAAAGACCGTTCTTTGAAATCGAAAGCATCGATGGTCCCATCTATTGTTGCAACCAGTATTTTCCCGGAAGGCTCTTCTATGATGGAAAAAATCTTGTTGCTCGATAATGTGTTTGGGTTCGTCGGGTCGTGAGAATAGTTGACAATGGTATGATTATCGACATTCAATACACTTATACCATTGTCTTGTGAACCTATCCAGATATTTCCGAATCGATCTTCATAAATCGTATTTATTTTATTGCTGCAAATATTACTGTTGGTCTGCATGTAATATACTGCATTCATGGAATTCTCGTTGATGCGGATAATACCTGAACGATTGGTCGATAGCCACACGTTTCCTTTGCTGTCTTCCGTAATACATTTTATATAGCTGAAATTGGTAATGTTTCGGTAAGAAAGGTTTACTTTCTGAAATTTACCGGTTTCGCGATCCAAGATTTGTACACCATCGGTCGTCCCTACCCAGAATCTTCCTTTTTTATCCTCCAAAACCGATAACACCGAATTGTTGGCCAATGAGGTCGAATCGTTGGCTATGTGGGTGAAAGTATTAAAATCTATTCCGTTGAAGACGTTTAACCCATTTTCTGTACATATCCAGATATATCCTTTCTTATCTTGGTAGATGTGATTGACATGGCTGTTTGAAAGTTGGTTATTAGAACCGAAGAATTTATCGGTATCGGCTTGAACTAATATAAAGCAAAATAAGGAGCATATAAAGAGAAAAAGCCTTTTTGTATTCATAATGTTAGCAGGCGCTTAAAATTGAACAAATTGAAATCTTTGCGTATTAATGAATTGCAATATAATGTGAAAGCAGGAAATGTCCGAATAGTGGGAGGCAGACTAGTTTTGTCCCTCTTTCTATTGACGCAAAAATACAATTTATTTTCGAATAATATAGCTTGCAAATGGGAAGGCTACATAAATTTAATCATCTGCAACATTTACGCAACCGGCAGCGCGTTTGCAAAAGGAGTATCTATGAATTGTGCAACCCGTTTAATGTGCGAATATCTACATTTGTATCGATGTGTAAATGATATATTTCAGTAGGGAGGATATAAAATTTGAGCCTTAAAAATTGATAAATTAAAAAAGATATGTGGAGTTTCCCAAAAGCAATTTTTTGTTTGTGCCTGCCGTTGGTTGGCTGGCTTTCGGCTTGTAACGAAACTAAGAGTGTGACAAATTTTGCGTGGACTGTTTCGGACGAAAGGGCTTCGGCAGAATTGAAAGATTTTTGTCATGATTTAACTTCCCGTTTGGAGGCTGGTATAATGCTTGGACATAAAGATGCCTTAGCTTACGGCAGCATGTGGTATAATCAGCCGGGACGATCCGATGTAAAAAGTGTCTGTGGCAATTACCCTGCGGTCGTAGATTGGGATTTAGGCGGGATAGAGTCGGGTTCTGAATTGAATGTGGATTCTATACCGTTTTTTCGTATCAGACAATATGTAGAGCAGGTGTATCGTAGGAACGGTGTGACGATTCTCTCTTGGAATCCATCTTTATCTTTCTTATTGCGGAAGGATTCTCTTCAAAATGTAGTTCGTTCGGTATTGTCCGGTAATGAGAGCCGTGTCGAGTATGAGCAGTATTTAGATCGAGTCGCTGTTTTTTTGGAGACTCTGAAAAATAGTGATGGCAGACATATTCCTGTTATCGTTCATTTGTTTCATTCTCCGAATTTAGCCAGTATGGATTGGGGCATGGGACATTGTTCTCCGGAAGATTACGTTCGGTTATGGCACATGACGGTCGATTATCTGCGGAATAAAAAAAATATTCATCATGTGCTTTATGCATATTCGATGTATGGAATCGTATCGGAAGAGGAAATAAGCCAGTATTATCCCGGAGACAAGTATGTCGATATTGTAGGGTTGAATCTATATCAAGATTTTGAGTCAGATGAGTCGGGCTCTCTTTATAAACAACGATTGAATATGGGGTTATCGGCCATGAACCGTTTTGCCGAGGCGAACAAAAAATTACCTGCTTTAACGGACACAGGGTCGAAAGGGGTAAAAATATCCAATTTCTTTTCTTCTATACTGGATCCGGTGATTTCTAAATATAAGATAAGCTATGTCGTTTTCGGACCCAATATGTGGAACGAGGAGGAGAGCTATTATATTCCCATTCCGGGGCATCCGGCCAGTGAGGATTTTTCTAAATTTGCGCATAGTCCTCACATTATTACTTGTGAAAAGGCAGATTTGATGTAAAATTAAATAGTGAAGAGTATGATAGTTAAAGAAATGAAAAGAATGGCTTTGTGCCTATTCTTGCTTTTGTTCGCCGGGAGTGTGTGGAGTGCGGCGAAGGAAGATAGGACGGAGCAGAGAGTGGATTCTGTTTTACGTCTGATGACCTTGTCGGAAAAAATCGGACAGATGAATCAAGTATCGAGTAAAGAGGATCCTACCGGACAACTTACCGAGTGTTCCAATGAAGAAGAGCTGATTCGTTCGGGTCAGGTCGGGTCTATGCTCAATGTCGTAGGAGTTGAGCGTACTCGTCATTTGCAGGAAATCGCCGTAAACGATACGAGGTTGCATATACCTCTTATATTTGCATTGGACGTCGTTCATGGTTATAAGACGATTTCTCCTGTTCCGCTGGCCGAGAGCTGCTCATGGGATATGGACTTGATAGAAAAATCGGCCCGAGTGGCAGCCGAGGAGGCTACGGCCTCCGGGATACAGTGGACCTTTGCCCCGATGGTGGACATTGCCCGTGACCCTCGTTGGGGACGTGTTATGGAAGGTTCAGGAGAAGATCCCTATTTGGGTTCGGCAATCGCGAAAGCTCGGGTAAGGGGATTCCAAGGAACGGACTTATCGGCATACAATACGATGGCTGCTTGCGCCAAACACTTTGTGGGCTACGGGGCCGCAGAAGGAGGTCGGGATTATAATACGGTAGATATTTCCAAACAAAGACTCCGGGAATTGTATTTGCCTCCTTTTTCGGCAGCAGCTGATGCAGGTGTCGCGACGTTCATGAATTCGTTCAATGAGGTGATGGGTGTACCTGCGACCGGTTCGACTTATTTGGTTCGGGATATATTGAAAGGAGAGTGGAATTTTCCGGGTGTTGTGGTTTCGGACTGGGGCTCTGTGGCGGAGTTAATACCTCACGGGGTTGCCGAGGATAAGTGCGATGCTGCCCAGTTGGCTGTTACTGCCGGCTGTGATATGGATATGGAAGGATATTGTTATGTATCGTCTCTTGAAAAATTGGTTCGTGAGGGAGTAGTTTCAGAATCTTTAATCGACGATGCCGTGAGACGTATTCTTCGGTTGAAATTCGATTTGGGCCTTTTCGATGATCCGTATCGTTATTGTGATGCAGAGCGGGAAAAGGCAGAGATACTTTCGGCAGAACATAGAAAGGTAGTTCGGGAGATGGCCTGCAAATCTATTGTGCTCTTGGAGAATAGAGAGGGTATATTGCCTCTGGACAATCGCTGTAAAAATATCGGAATCGTAGGACCTCTGGCCGATAATCCAGATGATATGTTGGGCTCTTGGTGCGCTCGTGGAGACGGTAAAGATGCGATCGGTATATTACAGGGCATTAAGCAAGCTGTCGGCAAGGGTGTAAGGATCCGTTATGCAAAAGGATGTGAAATAGAGGGAGATGACCGAAGCGGTTTTTCCGAGGCGGTACAAGTGGCAGAAAATAGCGATGTGGTGATTGTTTGTGTGGGTGAAAATCGGTTTATGAGCGGAGAAGCTGCCAGCCGTACCCGTTTGACTTTACCGGGTGTTCAACGGGAGCTTCTTAAAGCAATCAAAGAGACAGGGAAACCTATTGTACTGTTGTTGAGTAACGGCAGGCCGTTGGTTCTCGATTGGGAGAAAGAAAATATAGGTACTATCGTAGAGTGTTGGCAGTTGGGTTCCGAAGCTGGGAATGCGATAGCCGATGTCCTTTTCGGGAAGTATAATCCATCGGGTAAACTCACTATGTCTTTCCCCTATAACGAGGGTCAGATACCGGTGTACTACAATGCCAAGAGTACGGGACGTCCTTATGTTCCCAATGTGCGGTATGTAACGCGGTATTTGGATTGTCCGAACGTGTCTCTGTATTCGTTTGGATATGGGCTTAGTTATACCCGCTTCGAATATGGAGAATTGAAACTGGATAAGGATACTATGTTTCCGGGTGAGAAACTTCGTATCGATGTATCTGTCGCCAATGTGGGAAATTATGACGGGGAAGAAACGGTTCAGTTGTATATCCGGGACGTTTGTTCGAAGATAACTCGTCCCGAAAAAGAATTGAAAGGATTCAAAAAGGTCTTTTTGAAAAAAGGAGAAAGAACCGATATCTCGTTTGAATTATCATTGGCCGATTTGGAGTATGTACTTGCAGACGGAAGTCGTGAGTCGGATCCCGGTTTGTTTGAGGTCTTTGTCGGAGGAAATCCCGATGATGTGAAAAAAGCGGAGTTTATTTTAGTTCAGGGAGATAAATAAAAAGATTCGTATGAGTCTGAAAAAACGAAAGCCGGATTTTCAAAATCCGGCTTTCGTTTTGAGGTTAAAGTTTTTATTTATTGATAATCTTGAACGTTTGATGATTGGCTTTAACGATGTATATTCCTGTGGGGAGAAGGCTTAAATCTATGATTGGTTCTTGTGTGGATATAACTTGGTTTCCTACACAGTTAAACACTATAACCGGAGTTGTCAGTTTGCCTGTGATATAGAGTATTTTTTGTTTGACATTACAGGAAGTTACTGTATCATCTAATTTTTCGATGTGAGTCGATACGGAAAAATCTATTTCCAGATTTATATCATCTTCGTTTATAGCGATTGTATATGAATTTTGGCTTTCTTCATCGGGATTAATTTCTTCTCCGTTTAATTTTACTGTGGCTGCCGGGGTCACGGTGAACGTAATGCTTTCACCTTCATAGGCCTCGATAGTTGTCCCATCTTCGATGGAATTGTTTTCGGATACAAGCCCGCTTCCATTGGCCTCTATCGTGCCATTACTTTTGACAGAGATATTAACCTTGTGAGTCAGGTAATCCAATGTCATTCCGGCTGTGCTCCATGCGGTATAGGAGTCGGCATATTTTTTAAGTACTTTTACCGTTGTATTGGAGATTCCAGATGCAGCACCGAATGACCGATCTCCTAATTTGGGAGCTGTTTCTTTCCGGCAAGTGAAAGTTCTTGTCGGGTTTCCTTCGACAAAAAAGGCCAGATTTCCTATGTTGGCTATATTCTCCGAGAACGTGAAGTCGGTAATGCCGGTTCTGTCGAATACTCTTTCTTTGATGTCGGTAACAGACGATGCTATTTTGTTAATAGTTAGTTTCGAACAAAATTCGAAAGCCCGTACGCCGAATCCTGTTAATTGATCGGGTAGTTGGGATATCGTTATTTCGGCGCATTTCGAGAATCCGTATTGTCCAATTCGAGTTAAGTTCTCGGGTAAGGAATTTAATTTCAGTTTCGCACAGTTTTGGAAGGCATAATCATCGATATTTTCTACGAGTCCCCAGTTTACGGTTTCCAGATTTAGACATCCGTCGAATGCAT
Organism: Barnesiella sp.; assembly: GCF_022723415.1. Classification (NCBI taxonomy): domain Bacteria; kingdom Pseudomonadati; phylum Bacteroidota; class Bacteroidia; order Bacteroidales; family Barnesiellaceae; genus Barnesiella; species Barnesiella sp. Next base: position 14,476 of record NZ_JAIJHU010000005.1, read on the forward strand.
ATTTCCCTATTTTAGTTAAATCGGTAGGGAGAGACACGATTTTCAAAGTTGTCATTTTCTGGCATAACTTGTCCGTGACACTGTTATCGATAAATGTTATACCTGTTATATCCAATTCTTCGAGATGATCTTTAAATGTGGTTTTAAGATAGGTAGCATCGGTGTTATCAAGTGATTCTCCAAAGATGGTCAATTTTGTGACCGATGAGATATCGGCTCCGTCGAGGGCCTCTGTTATTTCTGTTTCCAATGAACCGACAGTCGCATGAGAGATCGATAGTTCTTGTGCGGAGATAGTCCATGAACTGCCCATCAAGAACAATGTGGCAGCAGCAAATTTTACGTTTATATTTATCATGATACAAGAATTTATGAAATTGAAAAATGGAAGAACCACTTAAAATATTTAAGCGGCTCTTCCTGTTTCGGTGATTTATTAGAACAATATTACTTTTTGAGATTCAAAACGATTACCGTTGTTTACCGTGAAAATTAGAACTCCGTTCGGTATTTCCAGTTCGGATTTGTTAATCGTAAGTTCATCTTTCAGAGCTGCGTTGTAGATAGTACGGCCATCGAGCAGAACGATTGACAAGTTCAAAGTTTGGTCGGTGAGGTTGCGGACGATAGCTTCGTCGCCATTCCGATAAATGACGAACGAGGCTTGTTTGTCGGCTGTTATTCCGGCGATACCCGATGTGCTTCCATATTCAAATGAACCGATGTCCTTACCGTCGACCGTAGCCAAGCCTCTAATATCGGTTGCGGGAATGAGTTCTTTATCGAATCCTTCCATTCCAGAGGTACTGGAAAGACCTTTGTTGATGAGGATACTCGATTCGTCGGTAATAGGCAAGTAAGGTACATAATTGTCATCTTGCAGACGAGGAGTCAAGCCTAATTTATTTAGTTCTACCGCATCTAAAACGACGTTCCCGTATTTTTCCTTTTCGGCGTTTAATGCGGGATCGTCCATGTTTTCACCCAATCCTCCTACGAAAACATTGTTATAGGCGATCAGAGGGTCTCTTTCTCCGCAGATATTCGAGGACATGATCGTAAAGTCTTTGTCGTTATAGAATATATTGTTTATGATTCGATAGGGAGTTTCGTAAAAGAACGGAATGGCAACCGCTTTGGTTTTGTAGAACGTGTTGTTTATGAGATTCATCTCGAAATCTTCTCTCACATTATTGATATAAATGTCAGAGGCAGCCGGTCTTACGCTTGGACTTACTCCCGGCTCATTGTCTTTGAATACACAGTTTGTCAATTCGAAGTAGTTGACGTTGGAGTACAGAGGCGTGTATTCCGAACCCCGATAAGCATAATGGAATCCGATGATGTCGCCTTTTGCATCGGCCTTTGAGATGTTATTGGTGAAGGCTGTATTTCTGATAATTAGAGCACCCGGTTCTTCTGCGTTATTGGGTAGGCCGCAGTGGTAAATGATAGCTGCGCCGCCATATCCTCCGAAGATGCGGTTTTCGTCGAATACACAATTAGTAATCGTTACATTCTTGCCGCAGCTGGCGATAGCTCCACCGCTGTTATTCGCTTCGTTGTTGATGAAAGTACAGCTGTCTACGATTAGTTCATTTCCTTCAAAGAATATGGCTCCACCGGGAATACCGTCCCGTGTACAACCGTTTTTCAAAATCAGTCCGGATATGGTTGCATCGGTATTGGTTCCGATCGTGATGACACGGTCTCCCAAGAATGGTTGGTCTCCCGATTTCAGGGTCGTGTTTTTCCCTCGAAGAACCACGTTTTTTTTAGCTCCGATAATAATTGCTTCGGGACCATATACGTCGAAAGTTGCATTTTCTTCCAAGTGTATTGTCGTGGGTGTATTGTCTTCCAGTTTTTCTATGGCAGCTTGAATTGTTTTCAGTGCTGTTTCGGCCGATGTGCCTGCCGCTTTATCATCGCCGGTGGGTGATACATAATAGTCGGCTGCAAAGGTTTGAGGTACGACGACTCCCAAAGCGAATGCTAAGAATAGAGAAAAGGTCTTTTTCATTTTGATAAAAATTAAAAGTTAATAAATTCTGTACTAAATAAGATTTCTTGTAAGTGATAGAGTTATTGATATACCCTGATATAATCGATGATATATTCTTGTGGTAGTATGTCGGTATCAAGGCCTTTTAGTCCTCCCCAGCCGCCACCGAACGCAAGGTTCAGTATCAGGTAAAACGGTTGATCGAAGGGCCATGATTCCCAAGTTGCATTTTCAGGTTTGGTAATGACCAATCTTTTTCTTCCGTCTAAGTACCATTCCAGTCGGTCCTTGTGCCATTCGAAACCATAAATATGGAAATCGGTATAACATGTAGGGCAAAAAGCATTGGAGCCTTTCCCGTTCTTTTTCGTGTGATTATTCGATTCTGTATGAATTGCATAGTTGATCCTTTCGGGGTCGTAGCCTACATGTTCCATGATGTCTATCTCGCCGCTTTTGGGCCAGTATCCATAAGTGCTTTTTACCGGCATCATCCAAATGGCTGCCCATGTACCCAGACAAGCCGGTAATTTCGCTCGTACTTCTACTTTCCCATATTTTAGGGAGAAGGTATTTTTCGTATGTATACTTGCCGATGTTATAGGACGCACTTTCCCATTTATCAAGGAGCTGTCGTTGCGAGCTACTAAATGTAAATAACCGTCCTTTTGGTAGGCATTTTCGAGCCTGTCGGTCGTGTAATATTGTTTTTCACTGTTGCGGAGATGTCCGTTTTCAAAATCCCATTTACTTTTGTCGGGTAATCCGGTTCCGTTAAATTCGTCTTGAAAAACAAGTTTGGTATATTTCCCGGAGATTTCGTTTCCCGTTTGTGCATACACACTTGATGCCGCACAAATGAGCAATGAATAAAAAATTTTCTTTTTCATGGTCGTATTATTGAAAAATTCGTACATAATCGATTTGGTAATCCAATGGCAAAACGCTGGTGTCGAAACCTTTTTCTCCTCCCCAACCTCCGCCGAATGCAAAGTTGAGTATTAGGTGGAAATCTTGGTCGAAAGGCCAGTCTCCCCAATTGGTATCGGGATTCAATATCCGATAAAACATTCGTCCGTCGCAGTAAAATTCCATTCGATCTTCATGCCATTCGAAAGCGATGATGTGCCAATCGTTTATATTATCTACCGCTTTATTGCTACCTTTATCTCCATTGAGGTAGTGAGTGGCACAATAGAATTTGTTAATGTCGTTTCCGATATATTCCATAATGTCTATTTCTCCGCTTCGTGGCCAATAGCCATAGACGTTGTCGGAGGGCATCATCCAGAGAGCTGGCCATGTTCCGCTTGCTTGGGGTACTTTCAGGCGAGCCTCTACCCGGCAATAGGTCCAGGCGTGTTTCCCTTTGGTTGTAATGCTACCTGATGTTATGTAATACTCTTTTCCGTCGGTTATGTTTTTATTCAGTATTTCGCCTTTTTCATTTTTCAAGGTGTCTTCGCTGATGCATCTGAGATGTAGAATCCCGTCTTTTTGAAATACATTTTCGACACGTCTCTCGGTGTAATATTGCATTTCATGATTTCGTATGAATCCAACTTCGTAGCCCCATTTGCTTTCATCGGGTAATCCGGTTCCGTTGAATTCGTCTTGAAATACCAGTTTGGTATATCCTTCGGGAATTTCGACGACTTGTAGAATCCCCAGATCGTCTACGGTCAATTGATAGTTTTTCCCGCTTTTCGATGTCGTTTGCAGTGTACCTGATTGGTCTGCATATTGTGCATAAGGGACACTGAGTAACTCTTGTCGTCCTATCAGCCTGTGAGAGGAACCATAATCGGCCTCGACTTGTATGAAACTGGGCGTTTTACTCCAATCGATCGATTGAAAATCCCCGATTAAAGAATGCCCTGCTCCTATCTCTAAGGAGAATTGACCCGCAGCGTTTGTTGTTGTGGAGTGCTCCTCTTGGTATACGGGAGTTTCATCGTTCCCTTGATAAATGGAGAATAGGACATTTATGTTTTGGTTGTTTATTGTAGTGCCGGTATTGTCTCGAAGTACGGCTTGGTAGGGAAAACCGTTTTGCCCATAACCTTTTATCGAGATAACGGTTAAGATACTTACGATTAATAATATGTGATTTTTCATTTCCGCTATGTTTGTTATTTAATCAATTGAATAGAAGAACTTCCTTTTGACGATGTAATAGTCAGGATATAATATCCCGGAGTAAGATTGTCTACGTTTATGTATTCTCCCGGAGTTCCCGATAGTTTTCCTGTGGATTGTATTTTCCCAAGTGTGTCATATATTGACCATGTGAAAGGTTCGTCTATTTTGACAAAAACTTTTTCTTTGGCGGGATTCGGGAAGATTGTTATTTGAGTGGCCTTTTCGGGTATATCGAATATCCCGGAAGGTACAATATGTTCGGGTTGCAAAAATCCTTGTGTCAGAGATTTTTCGGAATTATTATCCGATAGCGTAGCAACCATTATTTCGCCGATTGTCCATGTTGTACTCCCGCCTTCGGAACATGCAGTTGAAATCAGTATGTTCGCTCTTAAAGAAAGAGGAAATAGAAGCAGTAGGAATAATATTTTTTTCATTGCTGATCTGGTATTTAATTCAGAGGAAATTATTCTTCGGTAATCTTTTGAGTAGAAATGTTTCCTTCATCATCGATGGTTAATGTGAATTTTTTACCTGAGGCTGATGTTAACGTGATTTTGCCTGCTTGGTTCGCGTATTTAGCATAAGGCACGCTCATAAGTTGTTGTGCCCCGGTGGAAACGAACCCGGCTCCTTTGTCTATTTCTGTCTCGATGAAAAAAGATCCTTTTCCCCAATTAATCGAAGTAAAGTCTCCCGTTTCGACGGTTCCTTTTCCTACTTGTAAAGCGACCATTCCGAAACTGTTTGTTTTTGTTTGATGTACTTCGGAATATACTTTCGTACCAGTTGCTGTTTTTTCACGAATCGTGAATCGTACCGATACGTCGGTGTTTACCAATGTTGTATTATTGTCTGATACAATCGCTTGGTATTGAAATGATTCGGGTGCTTGTGAATAAATGTTCAATATGAACGCGGCGAACAAACATAAGGTAAAAATTTTCTTTTTCATGATTTGATTAATTGTTTATCGGTTTGAAATTTTTGATTCATAGGTATATTTCGACAATACAAATTTATTCCTTTTAGACGATAGGGGGTTGTGGAGTATATTCCAATTTTTTAGGATTTGAGGCGAGGTTTTCAATCATGTTGCATTTGGTTGCTTTTTTGTCGCGTTGTATACAAGACGGGAGCCGATCGGGCTTTCGGAGCGGCTTTCGATGGATATACGCATCGTATTTTGTTTTAGGGATATGTTGGAAAAATTTATATGAGCCGGGTTATTTGCGAGGGGTAAAAATGGATAGGCGAGCTTCTGTTTCGTGGTGGTGGGGCCGGGAAAACTTTCGGCGCTACATTTTTTTAAGTTCTTGCAACGTGGTTAAAAATAGAAAATCATAGGTTCAACTATTGGTGTATTATATACAAATTGCTTAAAATCTTTTACACTACTTTTGAAATGTGAAAAATGAATTAAAATCGCAGAGTCATTTTATGGTGTATGTAAAAAAATAATTAACGCTTAATTCTAAAAAAATATGGATTTGATTTCTGTAAACAATTTTCGGAGAAAGAGAAGTTTGCGATATTTTGCTTTACTTTTCTTCTTTTTAATGATGTGTCCTTCCATGGTATCGGCACAGAACACAGTGACGATTGGCGGTACTGTTAGCTCCAAAGGAGAACCTTTGATCGGTGCAGTCGTGAAAGAGAAGGGAACGACGAAAGCTACGGCGACAAATATCGACGGAGTTTATTCTTTGACTGTACAAGAGAATGCGATATTGGAAATTTCGTATGTGGGGTATAAAACCAAAGAGATTAAAGTAAATGGACAGAAAATGATCGATATCGAGCTCGAAGAGAATGTAAACATGTTAGATGAGGTGGTCGCTATCGGTTATGGAGTACAGCAGAAAAAATTGGTTACGGGTGCTACCGTTCAGGTGAAAGGCGATGTAATTGCCCAGCAAAATACGGTGAGCCCGTTGAGCGGTTTACAAGGTCTTACTCCCGGTGTGAGTATCGTAAAGAATAACGGAAAACCGGGAGAAGGGTTTAATGTTCTCATTCGGGGAGCCGGAACTATGCATGATTCGGAACCTTTGTGTATTATCGACGGACAACCGGGAGATTTGAATGCTTTGAATCCATCGGATATCGAGACTGTCGATATTCTAAAAGATGCTGCTTCTGCTGCAATTTATGGAGCGAGGGCTGCCAACGGTGTTATATTGGTTACTACAAAACGGGCTCAGAAAGGAAAAACCAACATTACTTATGACGGTTATGTGGGAATACAGAATTTCAGAAATAACGTGGAGACAACGGGGGCTCGCGATTATCTGATGTTGCTGCAAGAAGCAGGTTTGATAACCGAGGCAGACTTGAATACCGAAAGGGTTCCTATGTTGGATAAGATTAATAACGGCGAGTGGGACGGAACAAATTGGTTAGATGAGATGACTCAAAAAAATGCCCCCATTCAAAATCATGCTATCAATATAAATAAAGGTTCCGAGAACTCGGCTTTTACGATGGGTTTCTCTTATACATCTCAGAAACCGACGGTTGCTGTTCCCGATGACGAAGTGGGATCGGGTTTTGATCGTTATACGATACGGTTGAATTCGGAACATACTTTAATAAAATTAAAAGATCTCGATCTCTTGAAAGTGGGGGAAACGATGACAATGGTTTACTCCGATAAGAAGGGGCTTGACCAAGCGACCGGTCAAACGACGTGGAACGATTTTAGAAATGCTTTTAAAACAAGCCCTTTGTTCCCAGCATATGACGAAGCTACCGGAGAGTTTGCAGATCCGGTAAAGATAAATAAAGATGAGTTTAACCCTGTGGCAAAAATGTACTATAATAGTGCAATGAAACAGAGCAAGAATTATTCTCTCAACGGTAATTTTTATTTGATTCTCGAACCACTCAAAAATCTGAGGTGGCGTAATAATTTCGGTATCAGGTATAGCAGTTGGTCTTATCGGGGATATGTTCCTGCATATAATTTGAACGGTAGTACCGAAGTTAAATATCGGAATACCGTGACCCAACAAGGAGGTATGGGGCTCGGTTGGCAGTTTGAAAGTACGCTTTCGTATGATTTCTCGATAAATAACCAACATAAATTTTCGGCCCTTTTAGGAACTACGATAGATAAATCTGGTTTGGGAGAAAATTATTCTGGGTCGAACGAAGATGTTGAATTTGACGATTTCTTTCATGCCTATTTAGGAAACGCCAAGACCGTAGAAAAGGGGAGAACTACTCTTTCGGGTTCGGCGTGGGGTGTGTCGACATTAGCCTCTTTCTTCGGTCGTATCAATTATGATTATCAAAACAAGTATATGGCGACTGTCATTATGCGTGCCGATGGGTCTTCCAATTTCGCCAGAGGGCATCGGTGGGGATATTTCCCTTCGGTATCGGCTGGGTGGAATGTCACGGAAGAGGAATTTATGGAAGATGCAAAATCGGTGTTGAATTACTTGAAAATCCGCGCCAGTTGGGGAGAGAACGGAAATAACAAGCTCGATGCGTTTCGTTATTTAGGGACGATGGCATTGGCAAACTCTCAAAATGCCGCATATTATTATTTTGGGGATAAGAGCGGTACTCCTTTTATAGGCTCATTTATAGAATACAATTCGAATAAGGAGTTGACTTGGGAAACTTCTCGTCAGACCGATATCGGATTCGATATGATGTTAGCGGGGAATCGTTTGGGAATTAATTTCGATTGGTATCATAAAAAGACAGTCGATTGGTTGGTTCAAACAAATGCGCTGGGAATATGGGGTACACCCAGCGGACCCTGGGTGAATGGTGGAGATATTGTAAATAAAGGTGTGGAACTGCAACTGAGTTGGAATGACCACATCGGTGATTTCAGGTATAGCGTTTCTGCCAATATGGGATATAACAAAAATGAAGTCGTGAGGATTGCCAATGCCGATCAATATATAGAAGGTTCCGAGAATATCTTGGGCAGTGGAACAGGCCGTTTTTATCGTGCAGAAGTCGGTATGCCATTGGGCTATTTTTATGGCTATCGTCATGATGGAATCTTCCAAAACCAAGAGGAGATCAATGGATACATTTCACCCGAAACGGGAAAGCCCATTATGCCGGATGCGAAACCGGGAGATGTTCGTTTCAAAGATTTGGACCACGATGGAGCGATTACGACGGAAGATAGAGAAATGATAGGTGACCCGAATCCCGATTTTAACTATGGCGTCAATCTCAATTTGTCGTATAAGGCTTTGGACTTTTCTATTGCAGGGTATGGCGTGGCCGGTAATCAAATTGTTAAATCGTATCGGGTCAACTCGGTCGTAAATACCAGTAACTATACTACTGATATGTTGGGCCGGTGGCATGGAGAAGGAACCTCGAATTGGCTGCCAAGTTTGAATGGGACAGCTATTAATTGGCAATATGTGTCCGATTTGTATGTGGAGGACGGCGACTTTTTCAGAATAACCAATATTACTTTGGGCTTTGACTTCAAAAAGGTATTCCGCAAGATTCCTTTACAAAAGTTGAGAATATATGTTTCGGGTCAAAATTTGTTCACATTTACCAAATATACCGGTTTGGATCCTGAGGTCTCGGCATATACCGGCGCTCAATCTTGGGCAAGAGGTATTGATTTGGGGAATTATCCGGCAGCGTATTCTTTCATGTTTGGAGTGAATATACATTATTGATTAAACCGTGCAATTACTACATAAAAATAGTCAGACCATGAAAAAAATAATATTATCCTTATTCGTGGGCCTTTTTTTAACGGGGTGTGAAGATTTTCTCGATTCGGAGCCTACTAATTTGAAAACCATAGAGAACTATCCAGCTACACAAGAAGATGCCGATCAGGTTTTAACAGGGATATATTCCGTACTTGCTATGCCCGATCCGTTACAGACTTCTTTTTTAAGTTCGGAACTTCGTTCGGACAATTTGTTGGGAGGCGGAGGTCCAACGGATATATCTACCAAAGCGATCGCTCAGTGTCAAAAATGGAGCGAGAGTAGCTTTGCTGTGGCTTGGCGTACCAATTATATGGGCATATTTCGTGCGAATGTGTTCTTGGAAGCACTTGATAAAGTGGAGTGGAATAGCGAAGAAGATCGTAAACGTATGGAAGGAGAAGCACGATTCCTTCGTGCACATTACTATTTCGATTTGTCGAGAATGTTTGGAGATGTATGCTTGATTACTACTTCCGAGTCGGTAAATATTCCTCGTACGCCAGCGGCCGAGACCTATGCTTTTATCGCCGCCGATTTGAAAAAGGCAATAGAAGATTTATTGCCTACCGAACGGTATGATGCCGTAGAATCGGGTCGGGTGACTAAATGGGCTGCTCAGGCTTTGATGGCTCGTGTATTTCTATTCTATACCGGTTATTATCAGAAAGAGTCTTTGCCGTTGCCTGATGGAGGCGAAATTTCCAAAGATCAAGTGATCGCATGGCTTGACGAATGTACCGATACTTCTATTAGCGGGCACGATTTGGTCAGTGATTTCCGGAATTTGTGGCCTTATTCCTATGTACAGGACTATAAATTTACTAAAAACAATAATCTCAAATGGGAAGGCGATGGTAATAAAGAAACGGTATTTGCTATTAAATACTCCAATAAATTCGCGAATTGGGATTATCCGTATCAAAAGAGTAATCAAATATGTTTGTATCTTGGTTTGCGTGGACAGAATTATTTGAGAACATTCCCGTTCGGGCAAGGATGGGGATTCGGAACCGTAAACCCTAAAATATGGGAAGATTGGTTTGATGACGACATTCGTAAAACAGGATCTATTTTTAACGTGACGAATCGCAATGAGGTTGTGCTGTATACATTTGGAGCCGATTCACATGTGGACGAGACTTCTTATGTTCAGAAAAAATATATTCCCATCAATGTGTATGCCGACGGGACACATACCGTCGTGCACAATTATAGCATGGAATTGTACGGGAATACGGTCGATAACTATATGTTGAACAATACACAAGATCTTGTTTTGATTCGCTTTGCCGATGTGTTATTGATGGCCGCCGAATTGAACCTCGGGACAGCAAAGGCTCAGAGTTTTCTCGACCGGGTGAGGGCGCGTGTTAATTTACCTTCTGTTCCTGCTACATTGGATAATATCAAAGCCGAGCGTCGTTTCGAATTGGCATTCGAGGGTGTGCGATTCTATGATTTGCTACGTTGGCACGATGCCGATCGGGTGCTCAACGAAAATCAAAAAGACATAGTTATTTATCGAAGCCGTACCGAAACAGTCACGAAAACAATTACTTATCGTCCTGAGACGAACGGATTCCTTCAAATACCTCTGTCGGAAATAGAGTTGTCCAAAGGTGTTTTAACAGCGAATCCGGGCTGGGGTTCAGAGGCTGCTTATCAGGATATTTATTAAATCGATATAAATGGATTTTATTTGATTTGGAAATTTAATGCACCGAATAAATTCGGTGCATTAAATTGAATCTTGTAAATCGATTGTATCTCATCACTTTGTCTTAGTAGGTAACAGATACCGAAAAAATCTATGAAGAAGATATATTTTGTAACCATAATTTTTGTATGCTACTTTTTCTTTTGTTCATTTTCTCAGCAACCGGTTTATCTCGATGAGACCAAGCCGGTGGACGAGCGGATAGAAGATGCATTGTCCCGAATGACATTGGAAGAAAAAATTGCGATGTGCCACGCTCAATCCAAATTCAGTACTCCGGGATGCCCGCGTTTGGGAATACCTGAGATTTGGATGAGTGACGGACCTCATGGTGTGAGAATGGAATTTGTTTGGGACGATTGGCAGCACGCTCACTGGACGAACGATTCTTGTACGGCATATCCGGCATTGACTTGCTTGGCCGCGACATTTAATCCTGAATTATCCTATCGGTACGGAAAAGCGCTTGGAGAGGAGGCTCGTTTTCGGAGAAAAGATATTATACTGGGTCCGGGAGTTAATATTTATCGTACTCCGTTGAGCGGACGTAATTTCGAGTATATGGGGGAAGATCCTTATTTATCTTCTGTTATGGTTGTTCCCTATATCCGTGGGGTACAGGAGAACGGTGTTGCTGCTTGTGTGAAACATTTTGTTTTGAACAATCAGGAGAAGTGGCGTGATACGATAAATGTCGTCGTGAGCGAAAGGGCTCTTAATGAAATCTATCTTCCGGCATTTAAGGCTGCTGTGACAGAAGGAGGCGTGTGGGCAGTGATGGGTTCGTACAATAAGTATAAAGGGGAATATTGTTCGCATAACGATACGCTGATTAATGAGATATTGAAAAAAGAATGGGCTTTTGACGGAGTGATGTTGACCGATTGGGGATCGGCTCATAATACGAATGAGGCGGCCTTGAACGGATTGGATTTGGAAATGGGTACTTGGACAAACGGATTGACGTGGGGGATAAGCTCGGCCTACGATAAATATTTTTTGGCGAAGCCCTTTTTAGAAAAAATAAAGTCAGGGGAGCTTCCGGAATCGTTGCTGGACGAGAAAATACGCAGGATACTTCGCTTATGTTTTAGGACAAATATGAATCGGCAAAGACCGTTAGGTAGAAAATTGACCGAGGAGCATACCGATATTGCCCGAAAAGTTGCCGAGGAGGGTATTGTTTTGTTGAAAAATGAAAAAGATTTTTTCCCAATCCGGCCGGGTCGGTATAAGAAAATAGCCGTTATAGGTGAAAATGCAGTAAAAAAATTGACCGAGGGAGGAGGCTCGTCGGAGTTGAAAGCACATCGCGAAGTATCTCCTTTGCAGGGGCTTGTCGATAAGTACGGGGCGGAGCATATCGTTTATAGTATGGGGTACGCATCGGGCGCTCCCGATTATAGTCGTGAGTTGCCTTCGGGGTATGATGCCGATTCGCTCGTTCGCAGTGCAGTGGCCGTAGCGAAGGCAGCCGATGTCGTTTTGTTTTTTGGCGGATTGAATAAAAATTTCCAACAGGATTGTGAGGGTGACGACCGAAAAAGTATGGATTTGCCTTTCGGACAAGATAAGTTGCTCGATGAAATTTTAAAAGTCAATAAAAATGTTGGTGTAATTATCGTCAGTGGAAATGCTGTTTCTATGCCTTGGTTAGATAAGGTGAACGGTTTGATGCAATCTTGGTATCTGGGTTCTGAGGCGGGTAATGCGACAGCACGGGTGATTAGCGGAGAAGTAAGTCCCTCGGGGAAATTACCGTTTTCTATCCCACGCAGATTAGAAGATAATGGCGCTCATTATTTCGGGGAGAAGTCGTACCCCGGTGATGGAAAGACAATTTATTATATGGACGATATTTTTGTGGGCTACCGTTGGCACGATACTCGGAAGATACCTTCGCTTTTCCCTTTTGGGTATGGACTGTCTTATACAGAATTTAAATATGGCGAAGTTTCAACAGACAGAAAAGTCTATGCCGAGGCCGATACCGTTAAGGTGCTGGTAAAGATTACGAATACAGGTTCGATGGCCGGCGCCGAGACTGTGCAACTTTATGTGAGTCAAGATAGCCCTTCGTTATCGCGGCCGGTCAAGGAGTTGAAAGGTTTTCGTAAACAGTTTTTGAATAGAGGTGAAGAGAAAACTGTAACTTTGGAAATTCCGGTGAAAGATTTTGCTTTGTATGACGATAGGGTTTCTCGCTGGGTGGTAGAACCCGACAAATATACTCTTCAAGTGGCATCTTCTTCCCGTGATATAAAGGGGGCTGTCGAGATTGAAGTGATAAAATGAGAAGAATAATATAAAAACAGGTAGATATATGAAACGTTTAGGTCTGTGGGGGGCGATAATATCGCTGATGCTTTTGGTTAGTTGTAAGAAGAATACCGAGAGTGTAGATGTTTGTATATATGGAGGAACTTCGGCAGGTGTCATTGCCGCTTATACCGCTTCGATGGAAGGCAAGACGGTATTGCTGGTAGAACCCGGTAGACATTTGGGGGGTATGACATCGGGTGGACTTGGTTATACCGATATCGGCAATAAATTCGTGGTTACGGGGCTGGCCCGGGATTTCTATCGTAGGATAGGAAATCATTACGGAAAGTTCGAACAGTGGATATTCGAGCCATCGGTAGCCGAAAATATTTTTAAGGACTATGTCGAGCGGGGCAACGTCGAGGTGTTGTATTCTCATAGGCTGAACGAAGTGAAGAAAGACGGAGCACGAATATCGGAGATCGTTGTGGAAAACTCGGAAAATCCTTCGCCCAAGACGAATAAGCAGATACGAGCCAAAGTTTTTATCGATTGTTCGTATGAAGGAGATTTAATGGCTCATGCCGGGGTTTCCTATACTGTGGGACGAGAAGATAACTCGGTGTATGGAGAGACGTATAATGGTGTTCAGATGATGCGAGGCCATCAATTTTGGGATCCGATAGACCCGTATGTGGTTCCGGGAGATTCGACGAGCGGATTGATTTGGGGTGTCAGTCACGATGTATTGCAACCGATTGGAACAGGCGATAAAAAAATACAAGCCTATAATTTCAGAGTTTGTCTTACCGATGATCCTAATAATATGATACCTATCACCAGGCCAGATAACTACGATTCTACCCGGTATGAACTGGTTCTGCGATTGCATGCAGTCTCTCCGAGAAAGTCGGTATATGATTATTTTATTTGGAGTCGGATGCCCAATTCCAAAACCGATATAAACAATGGCGGCGGTATCTCTACCGATATGATAGGTATGAACTGGGATTATCCCGAAGCCGACTATGATCGTAGAGCCGAGATATGGAAAGCGCATGAGGACTATACGAAAGGGCTTTTCTATTTCTTGGGACATGATGAACGGGTTCCTGAATTTATGAGAATCGAGATGTTGAAATGGGGATATCCGAAAGACGAATATGTAGATAATCATCATTGGACTCACCAGCTTTATGTGAGGGAGGCACGGCGCATGATAGGAGATTTGGTGATGACCGAACATCATTGTGTAGGAAAAGAGGTAGTCGACGATGTTATCGGTTGGGCTGCGTATACGATGGATTCTCATAATTGCGATCGAATCGTTGTTCGTGGCGAGGTGAAAAACGAGGGTAATGTGGAGATTGGCGGTTTTCCTCCTTATCCAATTTCTTATCGGGCTATCACCCCGAAACGCAGAGAAGTTACTAATTTACTTGTTCCGGTATGCCTTTCGGCTTCGCATATTGCGTACGGGTCTATCCGCATGGAGCCTGTTTTTATGGTGTTGGCTCAGTCGGCGGCTGTGGCTGCCTGTTTGTCGATAGATAACGGAATTGATGTACAAGATGTGGATATAGCCCGATTGCAGGAAGTTTTGAAAACAGACCCTCTATCCGACGGAAGTGTCCCCGAAATCTTGGTGGATAACGATGATAAATCGTGTGTTGAGCTAAATGGGGTCTGGAACTTTAACTTCGATACTTACCGAGGATATGGATTGAATTTCTTGGTAGATGATTCTAAGGGTGATACTCTCAAAACAGTGAAATATATACCTGATGTTCAAGTAGTAGGAGAGTATGAGGTATATATGTTTTTCCCTCGATTAGAAAGTGCTGCAACTTATACCTCGGTTGGGGTCTACGATGGAAAGAACATGGAAGAAAAGCAAATCTATAAAGATGATGTGGAAGTCGTCGGTCAGACTGGTGGCGAGTGGGTATATGTGGGCAAGTACACTTTAGCGAAAGGCCGGGATGCCTATGTGGAAATATCGAATAAAGGAGCCGATAATGTGGTAGCGGCCGATGCCGTTTTGTTCCGACCGGTTAAGAAGTAAAATAGATTTCGGGAATAGAAATTGGTGTAAGAGGGCATATCGGTGTTGGGGTATGCTCTCTTATTTTATGGTACGATAATTTTCGTAGCGGTGTTTTTTATCGAGACTATATAGAATCCGGCAGGTAGGGCTATGTTGCCACTTCCGATTATATGTTCAGTCTTAACGAGTGTGCCATTTATCAGGTAGATGTCGATTTGTTCGGGCATTTTTGTGTCGAAACAAAGATGACCTTTCGAACTCCATATTCGTATATTTGTCGGAGACAACATGTTTTCAACGGACGACGTCGTATAATAGTCGCTGATGTGGATATTGTCAATGTCTATTCCAGTCGTCGAGTTCTCTGTTTTACCTATTTTTATTCGTAGTTCTCCCGGACGCATCACTTTGAATTGGTATTCGGTCAACTCTTTTTTGATTGGAATACTGGTTTGAATGGGTTCCCAAGTTTTTCCTTTGTCATTGGATATGTATACACCGAAAGAACCAGAACCTTTATCATCTTTGTATCGGGCAGCCCATAAGCGTATGTACCCGATTCCGTTGCTTTTATCTTCGAGCATGTAGATGTATCCGGGTTCGCCGGAGGTCGATTCGGTGAGGCGTAGGTGGGCTGCTGCATTATCCCATTTCATATCGTTGGAGCTGTCTCCGTATGTAGCGCCTACGAATTTCCATCGGCATGTTTCGGCACTGGCATAGATTCCTCCTCCATACATTAAAGTGCTATTGGGAGTATAGGCTTTTTTCGTTTCAAAAGTTTCATAAAAGTTCCAGTATTTCGTTTCGTCTGTGACATTTTCGCCGGGTGCTATCCAATCTGTGAGATTCTTAATTCCCGGCAGGGTGAAGTAATCGGTTAACGTTCCTTTTATGGTCAGTTGCTTGCGCCAATATTGTGGATTTTCATCTAAATTGTACGAATCGACATAGTCCTTGATTTGTACGGGCATCATCTTGCTTAAATCGATTTCATCGATTTCGTCGGCGATGAGGTAGGCCGAGGTTCCATCGAAGGGCGGTGCGATGTTGTAGAAGTGTTTATTGTTGGAGTAGTCTCTGTATTCTCCGACTATATATCCATTTATATAATAGGATTTCCGGTCATTCTTCTTGGCAAGAGCTTGCGATACGGTTAACGGGGAATCGGCCGAAAGTCCTGTTCCCGCTATCAGTGAAAAAACAAATGCCGATAGTGCGATGGATAATAATGCTTTTTTCATTGCAGTAAGGTTGGATTTTGATTACAAATGTACCTAAAATTTAAAGATACAACAATCATTTGAAGAAGATAGACCACTGCTTATTTCTTATGGAGTGTCTTGGATAGTATATGAGAGAAAGTATAGATGAAAAACGGAACAGTTTAAAATGAAAAAATTGATTGTCATCACGACAACCAATCTTTGTTAACCTTAATTCTAATACCATGAAAAACACATTGCAAATGTACGCATATAATTTTATATACAAACAAAATACCCAAGAAAAAACGATTATATTTAACATTATTTTTGTGATTTCCGATTTTTATAGCAATATGTTGGATTTGTATTACAAAAGTGTTACATTCTGATTCGCTTATTTTATATGTAACATGATTCTATTTAAATTTTGTAAGGAATCGACCCATTGGCAAACGATGTTGTTATAAGATAAAAATTAAAATGGGAGATTATGAAAACGTTTTTGTGGAGTTTTATTTTGTTCGCAGGGCTTGCCGGATTGAGTGCCTGTGATGAGGACGAACGGGTGGATTATCAATACTTGCCTGATTCTGTTCATCAATTTGTTAGTACTTATTTTTCCGATGTAAAGGTAGTTAAGGCCGAAAAGAAGAATGAAGAGCCCCGTTACAAAGTTTGGTTGAGTAATGGATTCGAATTGAAATTCTATAAGGACGGTGGGTGGCAAAAGGTAGATGGCAACTTGCAGGTGTTACCGTCGGCTTTACAAATAGATATTTTGCCGGGTAATTTGTTGACTTATGTCGCTACACAGTATCCTACTGCCGGAATTGTCGAAGCGGCTCGTTACGATTGGGGATATGAAGTGGAGTTGAACACGGCTCCTCTCGTAGAATTGGAATTCGACAATGACGGGAATGTGAGGCAGATCGACAGGGATTGACCCGGTTATTTGTCGGAAGATTCCCGGTTTTCTATCCGTCTTCTGGTATAGGTTACAAACGTATAAGGATAAGCGTGTTTTTCGTCGGCCGGCATTTCTTGCGAATTCGCGATTTTCCACTCCGACGGGTTTATGGTCGGGAAGAATGTGTCGGCGTCGTCGAATGTATGGTGAATGTGTGTGATATACAGCGTGTCGGCTATTTTGATGGTTTCGTTGTATAGTGTCGCTCCCCCCATAATGAAAATTTCATCTTCTGTCGTGTCTTGTATCGGTATTTCGTCAAGCGTATGGACGACAGTTACATTCGGCCACGATAATGACGTGTTATGTGTCAAGACGATATTCTTGCGGTTAGGTAAAGCGCCGTTGGGTAATGATTCGAAAGTTTTTCGTCCCATGACGACGGTATGTCCCGACGTGAGTGTTTTGAAATGTTTCAAGTCGTTGGGCAAGTGGCATAACAGTTGTTGGTCCCGGCCAATGGCTCCTTTTTCGGCAACGGCTGCGATTAATGCTATTTTACTCATACTTATACGGCTACTTTTCCTGCGATATGGGGGTGAGGGTTATAATCCGTCAATTCAAAGTCTTCGTATTTGAAATCGAAGATGCTTTTTACATCGGGGTTCAGTTTCATTTTAGGCAGGTCTCTCGGTTCGCGAGAAAGCTGTTCCCGCACTTGCTCGATATGGTTGTTGTAAATATGGGCATCTCCGAGTGTGTGGACGAAATCTCCGGCTTCGAGCCCGGTCACTTGTGCGACCATCATGAGTAATAGTGCATAAGAGGCGATATTGAAAGGCACTCCGAGAAAAATATCCGCACTGCGTTGATACAGTTGCAAACTGAGTTTACCATTTGCTACATAGAACTGGAAAAAAGCATGGCAAGGAGGTAAGTTCATTTGGGGTAGGTCTGCCACATTCCATGCGCTGACAATGATACGACGTGAGTCGGGATTGTTTTGTATGGTGTGGATAGCCTCTTTTATTTGGTCGATATGTCCGCCGTTATAATCGGGCCACGAACGCCATTGATACCCGTAGATATGTCCTAAGTCGCCATTCTCGTCGGCCCATTCGTTCCAAATGCGGACTCCGTTCTCTTGCAAATATTTCACGTTGGTGTCGCCTTTAAGAAACCACAACAGTTCATGGATAATCGATTTCAAGTGCAGTTTCTTCGTGGTGAGGAGTGGGAATCCGTCTTGCAGGTCGAAACGCATTTGATAACCGAAGACACTGTGAGTGCCTGTCCCTGTGCGATCTTCTTTAAGGATGCCGTGGTCGAGCACATGTTGTAAGAGGTCGAGATATTGTTTCATGTCGTAAATGTAGTTTTATTTGATTTGCAGTAATCTGCTGAATCCGAGGCAAGCGACCGAGAATCCCAGCTTACAGCCTCTCAGCATGCTACCGTTGTCATCGGGTGCTATTTTGAAGTTGTGGAATTGCTCCCGATTGATAAATAGCTTTGTACGAATCGATGCGGTAAATATTTCACGATGACCGCGCCAGAATGAAGGGACTAGGGATATTGTCGTGGAGAAGCGATAGTCGAAACATATTCCGGCCGTCCAATTAAAATTCGTGTAGGACAATGTCGTTCTTTCGTTTCTCCCTTCTTGAATTTTTGCTTGATCGGAGTATCCCGACCATATACATCCGGCATAAGGCATAAGGGCGAAATACTTGGTGGAGACAAGCTGTTGTCCTATACCTAAGGATATAGAAGTATAGGTGTTATGTCCGTTTCGAAGCCATGTATCCGTGATTTGTCCGTTGGAAACTGTAATTTCCTGACGGGTACGGGCTGTTCCGGCAGAAAAGTCGCAGAGCAGATGCGTATTGGCATAAGCTAAATCGAATCCGACATTGATTTGCCAAGCAGGGGCCCAATAGTCGGCGATGTTCCCGACCGGGAAAGAGGCGCCGGTTCCTAAATAGAACCCGTATCCGAATCGCCGCGGAGAGATTCGAGGAATGGACGGAGCCGGGTTTTCGATCAGTTCTTTGGTTACGTAGAACTCCCATTCTTGCAGCTTTATCTCGTTCTGTCCGTTTTCGGTTTCTTGTTCTGCTTTTTTGCTTTGTTCTGTGTATAGGTCCATGTATTGCCGGGTGCGATTATCGGCGGCAATACCCACCACTCCGAGATTTAATTCGGTTTGTAATCTTCGCCGATACATTTCAAGCAAATCGTATTTCAGCTGGAACAATCGCAGTAAGTTCTCGTTTTGTATTTGCCGGTCGGCGAAAGAATGACGTTTGTCGAAACAGGCTTGCGCTTCGGGACGGATCGTGCGGGTATTGCCATCTCGTTTTTCTGTTTTTTCAATTCTCAGAAAAGCGTTAAAAGTCGAGGGTACTCCTTTGAGACTGAGAGTATCTTGGAAATCGTCCCATGTCAATTTCCCTTCGTCCCAGTACTTATAGTCGATAATATCTTCTGCCCGGGTATATTCGACGAATGAGAAACATATCAGAAAGAAAGTCAAAAGCCGTTTCATAAGTATAGAATTAGAGGGATTCAAGAATACGTTTCAGTACGACTTGTGCCGAGATTTCCCGATTGGCGGCTTCGGGGATTACCAATGATTGCGGACTTTCGATAACATCGTCCGAAACAATCATGTTGCGACGTACCGGAAGACAGTGCATGAAAAAAGCGTTATTGGTCAAAGCCATTTTTTCGCTATCTACCGTCCATGCCCGGTCTGTGCTGATGACTTGTCCGTAATGTGGGTCGGCATAGGCTGCCCAGTTCTTAGCGTAGATGAAGTCTGCCCCCTCGAAAGCTCTTCGCTGGTCATATTCCACATGGGCATTGCCTACGAACTGAGGGGCTAATTCATACCCCTCTGGGTGGGTAATGACAAATTCGTAATCGGTTTGGTTAATCCATTCGGCAAAAGAATTAGGTACGGCCTGAGGTAGAGCCTTCGGGTGAGGGGCCCATGTGAGGACTACTTTGGGGCGTTCTGTTTTTTTATGTTCTTCGATGGTGATGAGGTCGGCGAAACTTTGCAATGGATGCCGTGTAGCTGCTTCCATGCTGAATACCGGTCGGCCTGAATATCGAATGAACTGATTGAGAATTTTTTCTTCATAGTCGTCGCTTTTGCTTTCGAACCGGGCGAAAGAACGCACGCCTATCACGTCGCAGTAACACCCCATGACCGGTATAGCTTCGAGTAAATGCTCCGGTTTATCCCCGTCCATGACTACACCTCGTTCGGTCTCTAATTTCCAAGCTCCTTGATTGACGTCTAAAACTATGACATTCATGCCCAAATTCATAGCTGCCTTTTGTGTACTTAGGCGAGTACGGAGGCTGGAATTGAAGAAAATCATCATCAAGGTTTTATTCTGCCCCAAGTGTTTGTAGGCAAACCGATTGGATTTTACTTCGAGAGCTTCTTTAACAGCAGCGTTTAAATCTCCGAGGTCGTGTACGTTAGTGAAATGTCTCATAATGTTTTATTGACGGGTTTGTCCGTTACCGGAAATAATATATTTATAAGTCGTTAGCTCGGGTAGAGCCATAGGACCTCTTGCATGCAGTTTCTGTGTGCTGATACCTATTTCTGCCCCGAATCCGAATTGTCCTCCGTCGGTGAATGCGGTAGACACGTTGGTGTATACGCATGCGGCATCGACTTCGTGAGCGAAGCGTTGTTTGTGAGATTCGTTTTCGGTGATTATACTTTCGCTGTGTTTCGAGGAATAGCGGGCTATGTGAGCCAAAGCCTCTTCAAAGGAGTCGACGGTTTTGATGGCCATCTTATAATCCAGAAATTCCGTCCCGAAACTATCGTCGGTCGCTGGCTGCAAGAGGGATTCCGGATATTTCCCCGCAAGTGCGCCATAGGCTTTCGGGTCGGCGTATATGATTACGTTTTTTTCAGACAACGGCTTACAGAGGTTTGCAAGGTCGGATAATCTTTCCTTGTGAATAATCAGACAATCGAGTGCATTGCATACGCTCACCCGACGGGTTTTGGCATTGAACACGATATTGCGGCCTTTTTCCAAATCTCCGTCACTGTCGAAATAGGTGTGGCATATCCCGGCGCCAGTTTCGATAACCGGTACAAGCGCATGTTCGCGTACATAATTTATCAATCGACCGCTGCCTCTTGGAATGATAAGGTCGACTTGTCCCACGGCGGTTAATAACTTGTCGGTAAAGCTGTGACCGTTAGGTAGTAAAGTCACTGTGTTAGAGTCTATTCCGTAACTTATCAACACCTTGTTGATAATGTTGATAATAGCGTTGTTGGAATATTGGGCATCACTACCTCCCTTCAAAATACAGACATTCCCCGATTTCAAGCAAAGAGAAAAAACGTCGAAGGTTACATTGGGACGGGCTTCGTAGATAATGCCGATGACTCCGAACGGTACAGATACTTTTTCGATGCGCATGCCGTTGGGCCTGTCGAATGAAGCCAATATTCTGCCCAATGGAGAGGGAAGCCCTGCTACCTTTCTCATATCGGAGGTTATTCCTAAAATTCGCTCCCGCGAGAGCATTAACCGGTCGTATTTGGGGTCTGTCTTCGGCATAAGAGCCAAGTCCCGACAGTTTTCCTGCAAGATGTAATCGACTTCTTTCTCGGCTTCGTAGGCAACGGCAAGAAGTATTTTATCGATAGTCTCGGTATCGACGAGATTCAATTTGCGGGCAGCGACTCGTGCGTTTTCGAAAATATGTGATACATCGGCGGTCATAGCTCATAATGTGTGTAAAGCAAAAGTAATCTTTTTTTTCGAGTATAGTTGTATCGGAATCGTTAAAGTTAGTCGAGATAGAGATAATCGTAGTGGACGAAAGGTTTCGCACCCTGATGTCCGATAAATTCTCGGGCTGTTTCGCTGTCGAACGCAATGCGGCCTACTCCTATGGAATTTCCATCGGGATCGATGATGCGGACAATGTCGTCCTTTTCGAAGTCTCCTTCGATACGGGTGACTCCGACCGGCAATATACTGACGGCTTGTTGCGAGTGTATCGCTTTCACGGCTCCGGCATTGATATGTAATTCTCCTTTGGCGAATCCCTCGGAGTGGGCGATCCAACGTTTAATGCTCGATATGGGGTTGGCAGAGGGAATGAATCGCGTGCAAATCGCCGAGCTGTTTTCCCGTAAAAGATCGGGCAAGATATTTTCTTTCTTGCCGTTGGCGATGATGACTTCTATACCTTCGTCTGCCACCTTACGGGCGATGTTGCATTTGGTAAGCATACCGCCCCGCCCGAAAGAGGATTTCCCCGACTGTATGTATTGCGACAGTTCTTGACCGGGGTGAATTTCCGGTATGACTTTACTGTCCGCTTGTCCCGGAGCCCCGTTGTAAATACCGTCGATATTGCTGAGAATGACGAGGGTTTCGGAGTCCATCATGGCAGAGATGAGTCCCGACAGTTCGTCGTTGTCGGTGAACATCAACTCGGTAACCGAGATCGTGTCGTTCTCGTTGACGATAGGGATAACCTTATTTTCAAGCATAACCTCCATACATTGTTTTTGTGTGAGGTACTGTCGCCGGGTCGAAAAATTTTCTTTGGTCGTGAGCACTTGTCCGCAAGCTATATTGTGTTCCCTGAATAGCTCGTAATAACGATTGATGAGTTTGGCTTGCCCCACAGCCGAGAATAATTGTCTGGCAGAAACTGCGTCGAGCTTGCGGTGTATCTTCAATTCGCTGCGGCCCGATGCCACAGCTCCCGACGATATGACAATAATTTCGACTCCGGCTTTGTGTAGCTCGGCGATTTGGTCGGTGAGAGCCGACATGCGGGTGATGTCTAGCGTACCGTCTGGACGAGCAAGAACGTTACTCCCTATTTTTACGGTAATACGTTTACGTTTGTAACTCATGGCTGCATGGCGAATTGTTGAATCGTTTCGATGTAGTTGTTCCATTCGGGGTCGCTTTCCGCTCCAATTTTTATCGGCAGCGGCGGGTATTCGCTGAAAGTCTCGTTCAAGACGATGGAGAATTTTTCGGCTGAGATTCCGTAATATTCATAGCGGGCGGTTTTTCCTCCTATATGAATGGCGGTTAGTATTGCGATTTCTTTCTCTTCCAATATATCGCGCAGTTTCTCGTTGAGGCTATCGAGCGCTTGCGTCTCTTTTTCGGTGGGCATGCCTTTTTCATCGCCCTGATATTCCCATACGAGAGCAATACGTGTGGCGAATTTTCCCGATTGCCTGATGGCATCGAGAAATAGTCTCCCTCGTATGATTAAAGACTTGTTTTCAAATTCTGTTTCGGCGACGAACCAATCGTTACTGATTTGCATGGGACGATCGTTTTACGTTATTAGACTTTGTCTTTGTCTCGTATTTCTACTCGGCGTATTTTCCCGCTGATGGTTTTGGGCAACTCTTCGACGAACTCGATAACCCGAGGATATTTATAGGGAGCCGTGACTTTTTTCACATGGTCTTGTATCTCTTTGACAAGAGCTTCTCCCGCTTTGTCTTTGTATGCGGCCGATAGTACGATAGTAGCTTTGACAACTTGTCCTCTGATTTCATCGGGGACTCCGGTCACGGCACACTCCACTACGGCGGGGTGGGTCATTAGAGCGCTTTCCACTTCGAATGGACCGATACGGTAGCCCGACGATTTGATGACATCGTCGGCACGACCCACGAACCAGAAGTATCCGTCCTCGTCGCGCCAAGCTACATCGCCTGTATAGTAAATACCGTCATGGTAGGCTTCATACGTTTTTTGAGGGTCACGGTAATATTCCTTGAACAGTCCCAAAGGTTTCCCGTGATCGGTGCGGATAACGATTTGTCCCTGTTCACCATCTTCGGCTGAGCGTCCGTCGGCTGTGAGCAGGTCTATGTCGTATTGCGGGTTGCGTATTCCCATCGATCCCGGTTTGGGTTCCACCCACGGATAGGTGGCGATAGTGAGAGTCGTCTCGGTCTGTCCGAAACCTTCCATCAGTTTTATACCCGTGAGCCGTAGCCATTCTTCGTATACTTTGGGGTTAAGAGCTTCACCGGCTATGGTACAATATTTTAGAGAAGAAATATCGTATTTGGTGAGGTCTTCCCGAATGAGAAACCTGAATACGGTGGGAGGAGCGCAAAACGAAGTGATGTGAAAGTTATGTATCATTTCGAGTACGTCGGCCGGTTTGAATTTTTCGAAGTCATAGACAAACACGTTCGCCCCGGCAAACCATTGCCCGTATAGTTTTCCCCATACGGCTTTTCCCCAACCCGTGTCGGCCAGAGTCAAATGCAGGCTGTCTTCGTGCAGGTTGTGCCAAAAGGAGCCGGTGATGATGTGCCCTAACGGGTAAGTGAAATCATGGGCGACCATTTTGGGCTCGCCGGTGGTTCCCGATGTGAAATAGAGCAGTGAAATATCGTCATTCGTGTTGACCGATTCGGGACGGACGAAAGGAGCAGCCGATTCTATTCCTTTATGGAAGTCGTCCCACCCTTCTGGAATGATGGGCCCGATGGAGACACAACGTTGTAATGAAGGCGAGGACGGTCGGGCCCGGTTGATGTGCTCGACTACAATCCCGTCGCCGCAGGATACAATCATTTTTATGTCGGCGGCATTGCATCGGTACACTATGTCTTTCTCGGTCAGCAGGTGAGTGGCGGGAATACATACGGCTCCCAGTTTGTGAAGAGCGATAATAGAAAACCAAAATTCGTATCTTCGTTTCAAAATGAGCATGACCATATCGCCGTGCCCTATTCCTAATGATTGGAAGTAAGATGCAGTTTTGTCGCTTTCTCGTTTAATATCGGCAAATGTAAAATCTATTCTTTTTCCTTGATCGTTGGTCCAAAGCAGAGCTTTTTTTTCGGGAGCTATACGTGCCCATTCATCTATGACATCGTATCCGAAATTAAAACAATCGGGAACTTTTACCTTAAAATTTTTCATGAAGTCTTCCTGTGAAGAGAAAGACGTTTTATCTAAAAAGCGTTCTAACATAATGACTATGTGGGAATATTCCCTCTTTTTACTTGATGTTTGTGAAATACCTATTGTTACGGAAAGATCATTTAAAATATGATCGCCAGAAATTTAACTTGTCGGTCTATCGCTTTCATACCGTGTGGACGGGTAGAGTCGAATATAATGCTGTCGCCTTCGTTCAGCACTAATTCTTTTTCTCCGATACGTAGATGCATGCTCCCTTCGAGAACAAGGTTAAATTCTTGTCCGGGGTGGGTGTTGAGCGTGAATGGCGCTTCGGGAGCCGATGGCTCGACCGTGACCATGAAAGGGTCGGCTTTGCGGTTGGCGAATCCGGCGGCCAACGATTGATATTTATAGGCTTTTGTACGCTCTACGGCGACACCTTTGTCTTTTCGGGTAAGGAAATAAGAGTTCATTCGGGGTTCGTATCCGAACATCAATGCCGGCAATTCTACGCCGTAGTGCTTGGCTATCTGGTGCAGAAAACTGACCGGAATGTCTTTTTCGCCCGACTCGTAACCTAAATAGGTTTCCAAATTGATGTTGCAGGTCGATGCAATATCTTCGGGTCGAAGGTCTAAGGCATCTCTAAGGCCAACGAGCCGTTCCGCTATTTGTCGTATCTCTTCGCTCATGATTGCAAATATTTAGAAAGAGGTTTTAATATCTCTTACAAAAATAGAAAAATGAGAGAGAAAAAAGAAATTTGTTATACAAATAGGGTGAGTAATTGAACTTTGTAACTTTTATTAAGAGAGGAGGAAGACCGAAAAGGGTGCTATTTGCGCATTTTTGAATGTTATGTGCATTCTCTATTCTTCGGGAATTTCTTGTGGTATGTATTGATAAGCTCCGATATCCACGCTCGTGGAACGAAGGTTCCCATACATATCTTTATCCAATGGGAAGATCGCAAAATCGGGGTTTCCTTTCCCGATAGCATCGGATTTATCCGACCCGATTCGATAATCGTAGTAGTAATGTTCTTCGCCAGTGGCTTTGAAAAACGGTTGTCCGTTCCATACGGTATTGATGAAATTGTCATCGTCTTCTCCGTTGGAACGGAGGAGGCAGGAACGGAAATATACATGGCTGCCGGTGAGGTCGATCGAGGGAATTTCCGATGTATTACCGTATAGTATGCTGTTGTTGAATCGGGCTCGCAGAAGGGCGGGACCTCCCGAAATCGTATCGGCCGGGGCACAATAGCTCATGTTTACGATGGGCGAGGTGATAATGTCGTAGAAATAGTAGTTGACGATCGTGCAGTGGGTGAAATCGGCTATTCCTCCTGTCAGCGAGAGTATGGCTCCTCCGGCATCGGAAAGCTCGCTGTTCCAACAATTTAGTCGGCTGTATGCCGATGTGATGAGGTTACCCGACGAGTTGCGTATGCGGGAATTCGCTATTTCGAGACGAGGCTCTTCCGAAGCGCACGAATCCAATACGATACCCGAAGTCATTCCTCGTACATAAGCGTACGATATTTTATTTCCGAAACTTTCGGGATAAAAACGGATACCGCCCCATTGCCCGCCGAGATTGTCGTAAGGCAAGTCTGCAAAGAGCCGGTCGAGTCGATCGCCTCGTATTTGAACGGGGGCTTCCATCGACCCCTCGACTTGTAATTTCCCTTGTACCAACAGCGAAGCTCTATGGTGGAAATGCAGTCTTGCACCGGGTTCTATTTGTAATGTCGTTCCCGGAGCCACGACTAAACTGTCGTAGATGAGGTATGGCCGTTCATCGGTCAGATGGGTATCGGTCGTGAAGGTTTCCCCTCTTTTGATGATAACGTCCTGTCCGTAGGCAGTCAGCTTTACGTCTTGTTGGACGCCGTTGGTTACAAAGACGATCGAATCGACGATGAAAATGGGATTGTCCTGATTGGTAGGATCGATATTGGCTTCTACAAATACATATAGGCTGTCTTTCCCTCGGATTTCGACATTGGTGAAATTATCGCCCGACATACCGTCCACATTGATATGAAAGCCCGAATGTTCGGCATCGGCAAGTTTGATGGAAGAGATGTTCAACGATTTCTTGTTCCGGTTGTAAATGCGGAATGAACGAGTTGATGTACCTATCGTGGTGAATACGGTATCGAAAGCAACCGTATCGGTGGAGAATGCGAGTACATGCGACGGATTTGTGGTGAAATCGTCATCGATGCAGCTCGTCAGGCATGTACCTGTCAAGATACTCAGTAAAATTAAAGCAAAAGTTGTCGCTTTCATTGTATTATAAAAACGATATCGGTGCATCTTTATTGCGGAAGGCTGACGATTTTCTTTCGGGAGAGTGGCGTTTTGATTTTGTAATTGCAATATAGAATGTAACTCGATAAAAAAGAACAAGTATGTTTGTACTACTTGCTCCTTTCACTATCTTTGTAAGTACGAAGATAAGCTGCGGTTCGGGATAGGCAAGTCGGAAATGTGATTTCTTTTTGCCTCTGCTCTCACCTTTTGCTATATTTGTAATCGGATAAATAACGAATAAATCGATGGCTATGTTAATGACTACGACTCCTTCGGTAGAAGGGAAACAGATTGTAAGATATTTGGGAGTTGTGACAGGTGAGACTATTATCGGGGCGAATGTGTTCCGTGATTTTCTTGCAGGGGTAAGAGATTTTTTCGGAGGCCGTTCCGCTTCTTACGAAGCGGTTTTGAGAGAGGCCAAAGATACGGCTCTTGAAGAAATGGCTCGACAGGCCGAAGCATTGGGCGCAAATGCCGTGGTGGGTATCGATTTGGACTATGAGACTGTCGGCGGATCGGGTAGTATGTTGATGGTTACGTGTAGCGGGACAGCTGTCAGGGTCGAATGACGTGACCAATTATTCCTAATCGGGTATGAAATATTATCTTATCGCCGGGGAGGCTTCGGGCGATTTACATGCCTCCAATTTGATGAGAGCTTTGCAACAGGAAGATGCGAACGCTGAATTTCGTTTTTTCGGCGGTGACTTGATGGCTTCTTGTGGCGGTACGCTGGTAAAGCATTATCGGGATATGGCTTATATGGGATTTATTCCGGTGTTGATGAATCTCGATAAAGTTTTGGCGAACATGCGTTTGTGTAAACAGGATATTGCCGTATTTCGTCCCGATGTGGTTATATTGATAGATTATCCGGGTTTCAATCTGAAAATAGCCAAATATGTGAAACGTCGTTTGGGTATTCCGGTTTATTATTATATTTCTCCTAAGATTTGGGCTTGGAAGGAATGGAGGGTAAAGAGTATCCGTCGGTATGTAGACCGACTTTATTCCATTCTTCCGTTCGAGGTTTCGTTTTATGCCAAGCATGATTATACGGTGGAGTATGTAGGAAATCCTACGGTCGATGAATTGGCTGTGCGGCCTTATGCCGATGAGAGTTTCGAGGATTTTACGGCGGAGTGCGGCTTGGGAAAAAAGCCCATAATAGCTCTGCTGGCGGGTAGCCGGGTAGCCGAGATTGATCATAATCTGCCTTTAATGATAGAGGCCGCAAAAACGTTCCACGACTATCAGTTGGTTATCGCAGGGGCTCCCGGTATTTCTCCCGACCAATATGCTCCTTATTTGCAGGACCGTTCGGTAAAAGTTGTTTGGGGCAAAACTTATCGTTTGCTTCAACAGAGTCGGGTGGCATTGGTCACATCGGGAACCGCTACGCTCGAAACCGCTTTGTTGCGAGTGCCTCAGGTGGTATGCTATCGACTGGGAGGAGGCAAGTTGTTTTATAAAACATTCGAGAAAATCTTGAAAGTACCGTATGTTTCGTTGGTTAATTTGATAGCCGATAGTCCTGTCGTATGCGAGTTATTGGGCTATCGGGCGACTCCTGAGAATCTTCGTCGAGAGTTAACTTCGTTGTTCGAAGAGACTACCCGAAAGAAAATGTTGGCGGGATATGATCTTGTTGCCGAGCGATTGGGTGCTCCCGGCGCTCCAAAGAATGCCGCCCGGTCTATGGTTGCCGTTTTACGAACAAGGTGACATGTTATTACAGTGTGTAGAGGAGGAGTTTGAGACCCTTTTCCGTGCTATTTTTCGGGTATGGTTGATAGTGCTCAACCTTCGGAATCCATTCAACCCTTTTGAGTCGGTGTTTTAAGGTATGCAATGAAGGCGGCGAAAGAGGTAAATCGCACTTCGTTCGTTGCGGTGTGTAACGACAGCGAGTCGTTTCTTTCGACGGTGAGGCGGGGAAGCGATGCATCGGCTTCGCAAGGTGATATGCGGCAACCGTAATTGTTACGATTCAGAGCATTGACTGTCCAATGGAGAAGCGTTTCGTCCGTCGCATCTACGACAATTTCTTTTTCCCATTGAACCGAAGGGTAGTAACTGCCATGCGCCCGGTCGAAACAAATTTCCTTACGGTCGAACAAGGTATCGAGTTCTCCGTTCAAAATGAGGTCCTCGGTTATTCCGCTACGCATTCCGTGCCCCTTCCGTAAAAGCCATAGGCAATCGGCGAGCACCAGCGCTTGTTCTATGTCGTGAGTCGACAGTAGTATCGCTTTGTTTTGGGCCGTGGCGATGTGGTGTAACAGAGTCATGATTTCTATGCGGCTCACCACGTCGAGGAAAGCGGTTGGTTCGTCTAGTATAACCAGAGGGCACTCTTGCGCTAATACTTTTGCGATCATAGCTTTCTGCTTTTCTCCATCGGAGAGTTGCGCCATATAGGAGTGCGCTTTGTGTGAGATGCCCACGGCTTCGATAGCTTCGTCCACTACTTGCCGATCCTGTCGGTCGAGTTTCCCGAAAAATCCCGTATGCGGTTGCCGCCCGAGGGCGACCAGCTCATATACGGTCAATCCTCCGGTTTGTGTCTTGTCGGTCAGTACAACCCCGATTTGGCGGGAAATTTCCCGCTCTGACATGACAGACAACTCGTTTCCGTTCAACAGGATTTTTCCCGATAACGAAGGTTGGGACGCTGATAAGGTGCGTAGCAGAGTCGATTTGCCCGAACCGTTTGCGCCTAACAGGCAGGTGAGCTCGCCCTTGCGTAGGGAGAACGACAGATCGCCGTGAACTTGCTTGACGTGTCCGTGCCCCGTTTTATATCCGATGCAGAGCTGCTGTGCCGATAATATGTTTGTCTGTTCCTCCATCAGTTGAAATATTGGATTTTTCGTTGGTTGATGATGACATAAATAATCACCGGCGCACCTAAGACCGGAGTGATGGCATTGATGGGCAGGATGCCCGATTCTCCCGGAAGGATACAGATGAGATTGCACAGCAATGCGGTTACGGCTCCACACAGCAAGGCCATCGGCAACAGGGTATTGTGGTTCGATGTCCCCAATAACAGTCGGGCGATATGAGGAACGGCAAGACCGATAAACGAAATGGGGCCGCAGAATGCCGTGGTCGATGCCGTGAGCAGACCGGTGACGATGAGCAGCAGATTGCGGGTGAGTTTAATGTTTACTCCCAGATTGGCAGCATAACGGTCACCGAGCAGCAAGGCATTGAGTGGTTTTATCAGAAGTATTGCGATGATAAGTCCGACAGATACGAAAAGTGCGAAATAGGGCAGCTGCTCGCCGGTGACTCCGCTGAAATTTCCCATACCCCAAATCGTATAGGAGTGTACCCCTTCGGCTGTTGCGAAATAGTTGAGTAGAGAGATAACCGACGAAGTAATATAGCCTACCATTATACCGACAATGAGGAGCATGATGTTGTTCTTGACAATGGTCGAGAAAAAGAGTATCGTACCTAATACAGTGACTGAACCGAGAAAAGCTCCGGCAATGATGGCGGTGAATCCGGTGAGGGTGGTTGCCTCGGACACGCCGAGTGTCCCTCCCCAAAATAACATGACCAAAGCCACTCCTAAACTGGCTCCCGTATCGATTCCTAATATCGAAGGTCCGGCGAGCGGGTTGTTGAATGCCGTTTGAAGAAGCAGCCCGGCAATTGCCAATGCGGCTCCCGACAGGAGTGCCGCCGCCATTTGCGGTAATCGGGATTCCAGCACGATGAATTTCCAGACCTCCTTTTCAGGTTCTTTCCCGCACAGGATATCCCATACGGCCGAAGCCGGTATTTGTACCGACCCGAACCATAAATTGGCGGCACATAATGCCAAAAGTAACAGGACGAGAACGACTATTAGCCGTTGTTCATGTTGCTTGTTCGGTTTGTCGTTCATTCGGATAACGGTTGATAGTAGCGGAATCGATAGTCGGGGAACAGGCCGGGGTGGAACAATGCAGCGAGTTCCTGTAACAACAGGTCGGGACGAAACGGAGTCTCTTCGTAGTAGTTGCATCGGGACGAGTCACAACCGTATATCTTTTTCTCCCGGAAGGCTTTGAACCTTGCATAGGGTGCATATTCCTTTTGCAGAGTCCGATAGGAAAGCTCCGACACGTGGAACGATTTAATAAGCCAAATGTCGGCTTCTCCTGCTCGGTTGAATACCGTTTCGAAAGAGAGCGGAATAGACCCTGTTTCTGTATTGTCGCTCCACGGGTAAGCGGCTCCGGCATCCTTGAAAAAACGGGCCATATAGCTTTTTCCGCCGGGCATATACCATGCCGAACCGCTTTTTAATTCGCTGATGACAACGGGAGCAGAAGAAAGTACACCTATTTTATCTCTCAATTCGGTATAGTTTTTTTCGACTTCCGTAAAAATGGAATCGGCTTCGACCTCTTTACCGTATAACAGACCGAAGAATTTTATCCATTCTGCCCGGCCCAGAGGTGAAGTTTCCAAATAATCGGCGCATTCTATAATGGGTATTCCCATTTTCCCGATACGTCCGTATCCGGCGTTTTCGAAAGGAGATAATAAGATGGCATCCGGATTCAACGACATTACTCGTTCGATGTCGGGCGACATGGAATTTCCGGCATCGGTCAGTTTTCCGTTTTCCGCACGAGAGAGCAAAGCGGGCGTTTTGATATAGGAGAGGTCGCAGACTCCTCCTATTTGCGATAATGCGTCTAATTGCTCCAACAGGCTGCAATGTACCGAGGCATAGACTAATGTATTGGACAACGGAGTCCTTACGACGGTTCCTTGCGGTAGATTCGATGGAACGTTTTGTGTCTTGGGAACGAGGATATATCGGTGCAGCAACCGGGCGCTGTCCCACGGGTTGCTTATTTTTACATCGGTGTAGTCGTCATGACAGGTAATAGAGAGTAGTTCGGCATACTCGATGATAGAATCGTTTTCGAGTTGTTCGTCGCTTTCTTGGGATTTCGGGTTACATTGTACCGAAAGGAGTACGAGCGCCGAAAGAACGAATGTATAAAATATCTTATTCATAACAGTCGGTTGTTTAACGGGGTTGATAACCTATATATTTCCCTGTGAGGTTGTTGCTCATGAGGTATTGTGCGGTTTGAAGCATGGAGAAGGCATATTCCCGCAGTTCTTGGCAGACGGCAGGATTGTCGATATTGCCCCCCTTTTCGATAGCTCTTTCTTGCGAGAGCAACCACTCTTGGTTTTCTTTGGGTTTATAGATATAGAACAGTGAATCGTTCACGCATCCGATAGCATCGTCGGAGGTAAAGAATGCCGCTTTACGTTTTTCTTGCAGGAGGTTTACTCCGAATCCGTTGTCGGTATAGTCTATGTTCAGCAAACCCAATACGGTGGGAGCTATATCCACTTGTCCGCCGAGGTCTTCTATCTGTCGGGGTTCGATAAATGAAGGCGAATAAATGAAAAGTGGCACATGGTTGAAACTGAGCGGCATATCGCTGCGGGGAGTACCCACGATTTTCCCGTGGTCACCGACGAAGACAAATATCGTGTTGTCGAACCATTCCTGTTGTTTCGCTTCATCGATAAATTCCTTTAAAGCATGATCGGCGAATTCGACGATTCGATGTTCGTCGGTACTACTGTGTGTCTTGAAATCTTTGGGAATAACATACGGCGGGTGGTTGCTGATGCTTAACAATACAGCGAAAAAGGGTTGCCCCTCGTCGGCAGTTTCTGTGAGAATGGGCAGGGCGTATTGGTATAGGAAATCGTCTTGGACACCGAAACTGTTGACTACTTTGTCTTTCGGATAGTCCTCTTGTGCAAAGATGCGGTCGAAACCATTGGTTCGCAGATAGCCGTTCATGTTATCATACTGCGACTCATGAGTCATGAAAAAAAGCGTACGGTATCCG
Organism: Barnesiella sp.; assembly: GCF_022723415.1. Taxonomy (NCBI): domain Bacteria; kingdom Pseudomonadati; phylum Bacteroidota; class Bacteroidia; order Bacteroidales; family Barnesiellaceae; genus Barnesiella; species Barnesiella sp. The sequence continues at coordinate 47,646 of NZ_JAIJHU010000005.1, forward strand.
TTATCTTGTAAAATGGTGGGTAGTCCGGCGAAGAAAGGAATAACGGCTCCTTTCATGGAATTCCGTTTCATCAGAGCCGGATAGGAATACAAGACGGAGTGTATGGCATGGTTGGTATGAGTTCCCGCCGAGAAAAATCGATTGAAGCAAAGCGACCGGACGGCTATTGAATCGAGAAACGGGGTGAGGTGCTCGGGATTACCGAAGTGCCCCAGTAATTCGGCCGACATCGATTCCATGAAAACGAGGACTACGTTTTTGCTGCTGGGTTGTCCCGGATTTTCTATTTTTCGGGCAATGGGCGATATGTCGGGAAGCGAGTCCGTGATATTCAGTTCTCTGCGAACCGTAGAGATCGCCTCTTTCTCGTCCATCAAATCGATTTCCCGATTTTCCGATTTGGAAGCCTCTAACGAACTGCGCAATAAATTGAACGAGGGGCTTATACCCAATTGGTTCAAAAATGTATTATTGCAATAATAGGCTGCACTTACTTTGATAGGGTTGTATCCCATGCGTCCGCGTATGCCGAATAAACATACTCCTATTAGAAGAGTCGAGCAAAGGAGTGTAAGCAGCTCGGGTTTCCAATGAAATTTTTCGGCAGATACTCTTTGTATATCGCGACAAGTCCGATGTAATAATATTCGGGAGAGAAAGACGAAAAGGAAAGAGAGACACAGAAACAAGACGAATGCGACGATATAGGAGAACTCACCGAACATAAGTCCCAATGTCGTTCCGGTGTAGCCGAACCAGTTGAAAATGGAAGCGTTGATGTGTTTGAAGAAGTAAGCGAAATAAGGTATATCGGCAGCCGATATGGCGAACGCCACGACGTAAAAGACCGAGAAAAAGATATGGATTCCCCGGTACAGGTTTTTACCGAAATATCCTATCAGGGAACAGAGCGAGACGATAACGAGCGGCAGAATCGATATATAACAGGCTACGACATTGTCGAGCCACAATCCCCGGACGAATGCTTCGAGACGGGTGAATACCGAAATTTCTTCGTCCATGAGATATTCGTACCCTTGTAGGAAGAGGATCAGACGGAATGCCGTAAAGAGAATGAGTCCCAACACATGTATCGAAATCAGATAGCGCAGGGCATATAAATATCGTTTCATCGGTCGATTATTGTTAAACGCCTCAAAGATACGGAAAGGTGAGTGCAGAGACAAACGAAAATCTTGTTTCCGATTTGGCTATGCCGAACCGCATCGTATCTTCGTTGTGACAAAGATAATAATTTTTCACGAAAGGCCGGTCGATTGTACGGTTGTCGTTTGATTTATCTCGCCGTAATGTGGAAACAGCCTTGGCGTATTTCGTATTTGATGTAGCATTTGTGTTCTTTGCGTAAATCGTACAGAACCTCGCCGAGTAAAATTCGTAGTCGGTCGGAGGGTACGAAATAGGTCGAGTCGGTTACGTTGTATCGATTGTAGGCTATGTCGAAAGTCGTGCCGTAACGGTGTGCCGAGTTTTCGCTGGCGTTTGTATTTCGCCGGCGTAACGACTTTATCGATTCATCGGAACGCAATGCGCTGGTGAGAATAATTTGTCTTCCTCCCGAACCTCGGTTCGTTAACGAGTCTTGGAAGTTTTTGCCTATCTTCATGAGCAACCATTTGGTTTTGGGAGTCAGATATGGGATCGAATGAGTCAGTTTATCGACGGTGTAGTATTCACAACTGTCTATTTTAGCAAGTTTCCAGAATCCCAAATTCCGGGCATCATCGAGCGATTCCAATGGCTCTATCCCGTTCTTTTTGGCAACAGCAAGATGTTTGTCGTTCAAGTCGTTGAATAGTTTGCGGAAACTGGAATATCGTACAGGACTCTTTTTCCAGCCGGTTGTGCGCGGTTGGGGTTGTTGTTTTACTTCGAATGTATCTATAAGAGAACTTTCCGGGTAATCAGATTCGACCTGTTTGCCTTTGCAACCAGATAAAAAAGACAGGAATATAACGATCGTAAAAAAGAGAAATGAGAACCGTCGCATGATGTAAGGTTTTTCCGGAGAAATCATTTAGCCGGATAGCCGACAGTCTGGGTCAATACTACTTTTTGTTTTTCGTTCAGCTTTAATATTTTTGCCAATTCATCGCCGTTGAACGAGCCGCGAACGACTGTACCCAAACCGACCGAGGCACAATAGAGATAAATGTTCTGGGAGATGAATCCGCAATCGACGAACATCATGTCGTTACCCGGCGCTTTTTCCAAATCGGCAGTAAAAATAATGTTGAGAGGCGCAGTGTGTACGAACGGTTGCATGCCTGCGTTTTCCCGGAAATCTCCTTTGGCGATTTCCGCCAGTTTATTCTGTTTGGCATCATAGAGATAGACCCCTTGTGCCGTGACGATATATAGTGAAATTTCTTGACGATTCATGGCCGAAGGCGCCGTACGCTTATCTTCTCGGTTGTATCCCCATGCCGCCCACAATAGGTTGGAAAGGGTTTGTGAGTCTATATTCTTTTGTGTATCGAAGTCGCGTGTCGAGGCGCGTTTGGAGAGAACCTGCAAGAGAGGTTCTCCGCCCTGTTTTTGCGGGGAGGGGAGTTTTATGTCTTGTGCAATCGAGAGTAAGCTGCTTGTTACGAATAGAGATAATAGTAAACCTTTGATTTTCATAATACTCTGTTTTGTGTTTCGAACAAAGATAAAAAATTATTCGGTAGAGTGTGGAAATAAAAATGTGAAATTTATCAAAGTCAAAGAAAATAAAAGAGTTACATACCGAGGTAATTAGATGGAAAGTTGTACTTTTACGCCGATTTTGCTGCAATAATGTGGAGTGTTTATGAAGAAGAAACTATGTATAATTCTGGGTTTTATTCTTGTGGCCTTGTTTTCCAACGAGAAAATACAAGCGCAGGAATCAAAACCGGGAATCTTGCCCGATACTTTACAAGTGAGTTTATTGACTTGCGGACCCGGAACGGAGGTGTATGAATTGTTCGGTCATACGGCGCTGCGGGTGAAACAGCAGAGACCCGGAGGTTTCGATTATGTTTTCAATTATGGCATGTTTAATTTCGATGTTCCCGGCTTTATCTGGCGGTTTACGAAAGGTGAAACCGATTATTGTTTAGGAATAAACGATTTTCCCGATTTCTTATTAAATTATCAGTTTCGGGAATCGAAGGTCGATGAACAGGTGTTGAACTTGACACCCATACAAAGCAGAGCCTTATTCGAGGCTCTGTTGGTTAATGCCATGCCTCAGAACCGGGTTTACCGGTATAATTTCCTGTTCGATAATTGTGCTACCCGTCCTCGTAATATGGTAGAGATGGTATTGGATAACAAGGTGCGATATAAAGAGCCGGGGGAGTCTTTGCCTACTTTTCGCGAGGAGATAGACCGATATGCGGGTATTTGCCCGTGGTTGATTTTCGGTATCGACTTGGCATTGGGAAGCGGTTTGGATAGGCCGATGACTTATCGGGAACAAATGTTCGGTCCCGAAATATTAGAGAAAGCTTTTTCCGAGGCGGTCGTTCAAATGAGTCCCGACTCGGCGGCTGTCCCGTTGGTGAGCCGAACGGAGGTGCTGTACGATCCTGAGGTTCCGGCGTGTCCTCCCGAAACACCATTTTATTTGACGCCCCTTTTCGTCGCATGGTTGTTTTTCTTCTTTGTCGCGGCTGTGTCGGTATATGATATTTCCCGAAAAAGGTATTCCCGGGTATTCGATACAGTCTTGTTTTCGATTTACGGATTGAGCGGCTTAGTCGTGTTTTTCCTTATGTTCGTTTCTGTTCACCCGGCGACTTATCCCAACTATTCAGCGTTTTGGTTGCATCCCTTTTGGCTGTTGATGGCTCTTTTTATTTGGTTTAAATCTCTTAAAAGTATCGTTAGATACTATCATTTTGCTAACTTTGCAGGGTTGTTGTTATTTGTGGCCCTTTGGCACTGGATTCCACAACAGTTTAATGCCGCATTTTTTCCGTTAGTGTTGGTATTGGTAATTCGTTCGTTTACCTATTTGGCGGTATCCGTTCGTTTGAAAAAAACGGAGAAAAACAAAGATGAAAAATAAAGTATTAGCGACAATTCTCTTTTCTCTGCTGGTCGTACCGTTGGTGCAGTCTGCCGACAACAGTCCTCGTTTGGTGGTGGGTATTACGGTCGATCAACTGCGTACCGATTATTTGGAAGCCTTGCAACACCTTTTCGGGGAAAAGGGTTTTAAACGGTTGATGCGAGAGGGAGTTGTCTGTGAAAATTTGGTTTTCGATTTCCCGAATATCGATAAGGCTTCGGCAACGGCTACTCTGTATACGGGAACAACTCCGTTTTTTCATGGCATTCCGTCGGAGCGTTTTTTCAATACGGCATTTCTGCGGGAAGAGTTTATTCTGAACGACCCGTCCAAGATAGGGAATTATACCGATGAAACTTTTTCACCTGAACGTATTCGTACTTCGACGCTCAGCGACGAGGTAAAAATCGTGAGCGGAGGATTGGGACGCGTGTATGCGGTAGCGCCCGATGCACAGCAGTCTATTATCAGTGCGGGACATGCGGCTAATTGCGCTTTCTGGATTAACGATAGGAATGGCAAGTGGGCGACGACCACTTATTATCGTGATGTTCCCGCTTATGTCGAACAATTCAATTATGTGCGTTCTTTATCGGCTCGTATCGATACGCTTTCTTGGACTCCGGTTTATACGCCCGACCGTTATACGGCCATACCGTATCTGACGAATGATTTTTCTTTTAAACGAACTTTTGCCCGAGACGGCCGTGATAAGTTCGTGCAGTTTAAGACGACGGCTTTGGTTAATCAGGAGATTACCGATGTTGCCGTGGAGTTCTTGGATAAAGGACTTTTGGGACGCCGTGGTGTCCTCGATATGCTGAATGTCGGTTATACGGCCGGCGTGTATCTGAACAAGACCATACAGGACTACGGCTTGGAGTTGCAGGATACTTATGTGCGACTGGATAGGGATATAGCCCGTCTGCTCGATGAAATAGACAAGAAAGTGGGTCTTGCCAACACGGTCGTTTTTTTGACCTCTACGGGATATTTCAAGGGGGAGGCGAAAGAGTCGCCCATTTATAATATACCTTCGGGAGAATTTTATCCCCGGCGTGCAGTCTCATTGCTGAATGTTTATCTGATGGCTCTTTACGGCCAAGGAGATTGGGTGATAGGTTACCAGAATCGACAGATTTTCTTGAACCGGAAACTGATTAAGGAGCGTGATATCGATGCCGATGAAATGCGTAATCGGGCAGCTTCGTTTCTGATTCAGATGACGGGGGTACAAGACGTTTATACATCGCAACGTCTGTTGCTGAGTAATGGAACCGATCGTGTCGCCGCCATGCGAAACGGCTATTATCCCAAACTGTCGGGTGATCTCGTGCTGGATTTGTGTCCCGGTTGGGAGGTCGTCTATGAGGATGCGAACGATACCCGCGAATATGTTCGTGTCAATGCTGTTCCTGCACCGTGTTTTATTTTGGCACACGATGTGAAGCCGGTACGTATCACTTCTCCGGTGCGTGCGACGGCCATCGCTCCTACCGTTTCTCGCCTTTTGCGGATTCGTTCGCCGAATGGTTCGGCCGATGCTCCGCTTCCCGAAATACAATACTAATTCATTCCTTTTTGCGGAGTTAGCAAAATTTGCACTATTTTTGCAGGGTATGTTATACCTTTGCCTTATAGGTAATTTTTAACGAATAAAACAAATACTTTATATGGGATTTAATGATTTATTAAAAAAGCTGTTCGGTAATAAGTCGCAGCGCGATTTAAAAGAAATAGAGCCTTACATTCAGAAAATAAAGGCTATTTCGCCCGAACTTGAAAAATTGTCGAACGATGAGTTGCGTCACCGTATCGATGTGGTGAAACAACATATTCAGGATTCGGTGGCCGATGACCGTAAACGTATCGCCGAACTGAAAGAGCATGTAGAAACGCTCGATTACGATAAACGCGAGTCTACATGGGAAGAAATCGATAAAATCGAGAAAGAGATATTGAAAAAAATAGAAGATGTTCTCGACGAATCGCTTCCCGAAGTTTTCGCCGTGATGAAAGAGACGGCGCGTCGATTCAGCCAAAATGAAACTGTCGAGGTTACGGCAAATGATTTTGACCGGAGCTTGGCGGTAGACCATGATTTTATACATATCGAAGGCGACAAAGCTATTTATGCCAATCACTGGATGGCCGGTGGTAACGAGGTCGTTTGGGACATGGTACACTACGATGTGCAGCTGATCGGCGGTGTCGTGTTGCATAAGGGTAAAATCGCCGAGATGGCTACCGGTGAGGGTAAGACTCTGGTCGCTACGCTCCCTGTATTCTTGAATGCTTTGTCGGGCAATGGCGTACATGTGGTAACCGTGAACGACTACCTTTCGAAACGTGACTCCGAGTGGATGGGGCCTCTTTATATGTTCCACGGTTTGTCGGTGGATTGTATCGACAAGCACGAGCCGAACTCCGAAGCCCGTCGTAATGCATATAACGCCGATATTACATTCGGTACGAACAACGAATTCGGTTTCGACTACTTGCGTGACAATATGGCCAGCTCTCCGCTCGACTTGGTACAGCGCATGCACAACTATGCGATTGTCGATGAGGTCGACTCTGTGTTGATTGATGATGCACGTACGCCGTTGATTATATCCGGTCCTACCCCCAAAGGCGATGACCAGATGTTCGAGCAGTTCCAGCCCAAAGTGGAAGAATTGGTGAAGATGCAGCGAAACTTGGTTACGAAGTTGTTGGCCGAAGCCAAGATTAAGATAGCTTCTGATGATAAAAAGATTCGTGAGGAAGGAGCCGTACTGTTGTATCGTTGTTTCAAAGGATTACCTAAGAACGGGGCGCTTATCAAATATTTGAGCGAACCGGGTATTAAACCTTTGTTGCTCGAAACCGAGGCTATCTATATGGCAGATAACAACCGTCGTATGCCTGAGATTACGGACGACCTCTATTTTGTAATCGATGAAAAGAATAACGGTATCGATATGACCGACAAAGGTCTCGATGTGATGACCGGGAAATCGGACGATCCTAATTTCTTCGTATTGCCGAATATCAGCGAGCTGCTTTCCGACCTTGAAAATCAAGGACTTTCTCCCGAAGAAAAACAAGCCAAAAAAGACGGAATCTTGCAAGATTACGCGATCAAGGCCGAACGGGTTCATACGGTGAATCAGCTGTTAAAGGCATATACCCTTTTCGAATTAAACGACCAATATGTGGTAATCGACAATAAAGTGAAAATCGTCGATGAGCAAACGGGGCGTATCATGGAAGGCCGCCGCTACTCCGATGGTTTGCACCAAGCTATCGAGGCGAAAGAGCACGTTAAGGTAGAGGCTGCTACGCAGACTTTTGCGACGATTACATTGCAGAACTATTTCCGTATGTATCACAAGTTGGCCGGTATGACCGGTACTGCCGAGACCGAAGCCGGGGAGTTCTGGGATATTTATAAGCTCGATGTCGTGACGATTCCTACCAATAAGCCGGTAGCTCGTATCGATATGAACGACCGGGTATATAAAACCAAACGGGCGAAATACAACGCCGTCATCGAAGAAATCGTGAAAATGGTAGAAGCAGGTCGTCCTGTATTGGTAGGTACGACTTCGGTCGAAATATCGGAATTGTTGAGCCGTATGTTGACTTTGCGTAAGATTAAACACAATGTATTGAACGCCAAGTTGCACCAACGCGAGGCCGAGATCGTGGCACAAGCCGGACAAACAGGTACGGTCACGATCGCTACCAACATGGCCGGTCGTGGAACCGATATCAAGCTCTCGCCGGCCGTGCGTGAAGCCGGAGGTTTGGCGATTATCGGAACCGAGCGTCACGAATCCCGTCGTGTAGACCGTCAGTTGCGTGGTCGTGCCGGTCGTCAGGGAGACCCCGGTTCTTCGGTGTTCTTCGTTTCGTTCGAAGATACGGTTATGCGTCTGTTCGCTACCGATCGGGTAGTGAAAATGCTCGACCGCCTGGGTCTTAAAGAAGACGAGATGATCGAACACAATATGGTTTCCAAGTCCATCGAGAATGCCCAACGCCGGGTAGAGGAGAATAACTTCGGAATCCGTAAGCGATTGCTCGAATACGACGATGTGATGAATGCACAGCGTAATGTGATTTATACCAAGCGTCACCATGCTTTGATGGGAGAACGTATCGGCATCGATATTATGAATATGTTCTATGACACGATAGAGTCTTTGGCCGATACCTATGACGGTACGAGCGATTACGAAGACTTGTCGATGGAGATGTTCAAGATTTTTGCCGTGGAAATGCCTTTCGATGAGGAGAAATTCCGCTCCATGAAAAAGAGCGAAGTGATCGACAGCCTTTATGAGGCCGTTGTCGCTACCTTTAAGCGCAAAGGCGACCGTATGGCCGAGATTGCTCACATGAATATAAAACCGTTTGTGGAACAACGGGGACTATCCACGGGTATGATACGAGTGCCCATTACCGATGGCAAGCGTGTATTCGGTATCGCTTGCGATATAAACGAAGCCTATAAGAGCGAATCGCAATCGGTCGTTAAGCAATTCCAGAAAGCTGTGCTGCTTATGACGATCGACGAGGCTTGGAAGGAGCATCTTCGTGAGCTCGACCAATTGCGTCAATCTGTGCAAAATGCCAGCTACGAACAGAAAGACCCGCTGTTGATTTATAAACTCGAATCGTTCAATCTCTTCAAAGAGATGGTCGAGACGATGAACCGGAAAGCCATCGCTGTTCTCATGCGGGGACAGATTTATATTCAGGAACCGCAAGATGTGCGTGAAGCAGCTCCCGAACGAAGGGAAGATTACAGCAAGTATCGTACTCAAAAAGACGATTATCCCGGTCAGTCGGCACAGGCTGCCGCTGCGGCTGCTCCTCAACAGCCCCGGGTCACCGAGCCGATTAAGGCTGCACCACGTGTGGGGCGTAACGATCCTTGTCCTTGCGGTAGCGGTAAGAAATATAAAAATTGTCACGGGAAAGGACTTTAATATTCTTTTTGTGTTAGTAACAATGAAGGCGGTTCCTGCAAAGGAATCGCCTTTTTTATGAAATAGAGTCGGTGGTTTAGTGATTTAGTAAAAAATTCGTAAAGGGAAAACTTGAATTTTAGCGATGAGTCTCTTGTCGATAAACATATTCCGGACATTTCGGTGAAGGGTTGATTCTTGCTTAAATTTCTATACATCACCTGTGTTGCGGAGCCATATGAGAGAAACGGAGGAGCGGTAGCGACGAGGAGAGTGGTTAAAAAAGATAGTATATAGGATTTTTTGACTGTAAGGATTAATCTCCCTCACCCTACGGTATATTTCTTCGGAAACACCCCGTAATGCCACGGGACACGGCAGGGAGGAGTTTTGCGACATTCTTTTATCATGTAATTTTTGCCGGTAAGATAAAGAAGTATTCAACCTCCTCCTCTGTTCGTGCTGCGTTAGCAATAGGGGAGAGACCGAAGGAACAGTAGTTCCTGAGGAGAGAGGTTGAAAAGATTACCCAGAATTATTTTGATTGTGTTTTTTAACCCCTCCGTCACGTTGTGACGCCTCCCCTATATTTTGCTGAACAAAATACAGGGGAGGAGTTTAAATAACCCTCTATTCATTTGTGTCACTTCCCTTATGTTTTGCAAGGCAAAACATAAGGGAGAAGGCTTACTGCCCTTCTATCGCATTATTTATCGAATCGTAGCATTACGGGGTGTGGCGTTAGTCATATTAGGGAGGTGTCACGAAGTGACGGAGGGGGTTGAAAAGATTATCCATTAATTATCGACAGAACTGTTTTAGTTTCTCCTTTACTTATAAATCGAGATGAAAGAAATGTTTTGTACAAGCTGGATTTGTAAAATGTTTTAGTTGAAAAGAGCGAAATCTCTTTTCTTCTCTTATCTATTAGAGTATGGAAAATTGTATAACAGAGAAGGTCTGTTGTCTCTCTTGCCAATGAAAAATATATCATAATAAAAATTTTTTAGAAAATTATTTGGTTTATAATATAAACCGATTTATATTTGTGCTGTAATTATAGCATGAAAAGAGAGTATATAGCTATATAGTTTATAAAATAAACCAATTTGTAAATCTAAAAATCGACTTATGGAAGAACAGAAAATGAATGAGAAAGAGAGTTTGGAACTCATCGCTCAGATGATTCGAGTTACAAAACAAAGCATCGGGAGTGGCTGTGGAAATAAATTTTTGATGTATGGCTATACGGCTGCTATTCTGTCGATCGTTATCTATGCTTTGGTTTACTTTACGGGAAACAGTGCGTGGAGTGCCGGGTGGTTCTTGATGTTTTTGCCATTTCTTGTCAGTAGCGTACGGGAGAAAAGAAATAGGCCGAAAGTAGTGACTTATACCGACCGCATGATCAACGAAACATGGAGAGTCATAGGAGCATTGTTTGTACTTACTGTCTTGACGATGATCGTATTGGGGTTTGTTATCGGTCGTGTCAATTTCGGGTTGATGATGCCGTTGGCTTTGTTGTATTGTGGTATGGGTACGTCGATTACCGGTCTGGTTATCAAGGAATCCAGCCTTACTTATTTCCCGTTGCTCGCGCTTGTCACGGCTATTTATATGTTTATGACTATGCCTTCTTTACATACGCCTATGGTGTGGCAGCTCTATTTCGGGGGATCGTTTGTCGTCGTGATGATTGTTCCGGGACATATTCTTAATGCAAAGTGTAAAAAGATATGTTGAAAGAATTAGATCCATTGTTACACTCGCAGTTGAGGTTGGCTGTCATGTCGATTCTCTTGTCGGTAGATGAGGCGGATTTTGTTTATCTGAAAGAAAAGACCGGGTCGACTTCCGGAAACCTGAGTGTGCAGATAGATAAATTATCGGCAGCCGAATATATTCGGGTCAGGAAAGAATTTGTCGGTAAGAAAACAAGGACATCGTGCCAAATAACCGAAAAAGGAAGGGAGGCTTTCGAAGCTTATGTAAATACTTTGAAAGAGTATCTTAACTGGTAAAGAACTATTCTCTATTCCAAGACAAAGAAACCCCTCGCCTTGTATTCATATAGGCAAGGGGTTTATGCGATTTCCTTTTCGGATTTTTTACAGCAGTGCTTTGATTTTAGCTTCCAAATCGGCTTTCGAAGCAGAACCGACATGTTTGTCCACTAGTTTACCCTCTTTGAAAAAGAGCAAGGTGGGGATATTGCGAATACTGTATTCTGCACTTAAATCGGCGTCATCGTCAACATTGTATTTCCCGATTATCACTTTGCCTTCATATTCTTCTGCAAGTTCGTCTACCGAAGGTGCGATTGCGCGACAAGGGCCGCACCATTCCGCCCAAAAATCGATAACTACCGGTTTGCCGGAGGCAATCAATTCTTTTGCATTTTCATCATTGATTTTCAATGCCATAATTTTATTTTTTACTGTTTTATTGTTTCAATTTATTTTACAACAAAAGTAGGTAATCTCTGGTTGAGTCGCAAACGATTATTCATTTATTTTGAAAGAGACCTCGTCGTTCTCGCTTAAAAAATCGATGAGTTCTTCCGTTATCGTCGGTTTGCGCCTCGATCTCAGCCGTACCGATTTATCCAACTCCGAGTCGTATATTTTGAAACTCAATTCTGCCTTGTGCTGGTGTGCCGGGGGCATAAATTCGGAAAGTGTCTGTATGAATCCGTTTTTTACCAATCGGGCCGGTAGCTCGATTGTGATGGAATTAAGTAAAGTACCTTTTAATTCGGATAGTAGCTTTATCTCCAAAATTTTCAAATCGATACGGCCGGGGGTGAATTTCGATGGTTGACAGCGTGCCCTTATCCACACGAAAGTTCCGTTATTGGCTCCATACTTTCCGTAGTCTATGAAGTCTTGGCCGAATAAAGGTATATCTTCGGCTCCCGAATAGTCTTCTATTTTAAGGAAGCCATATTGGCCGCCTCTTTTCCCGATTCCCGTTCGGTAGTCGACAACCACTCCTCCGAATGTCAACTCTTTATTTAAGAGGGATTCTCGGTCTTTCAAATCGGTCATGCGGGTATTGCAGCCGTACAATAATTCCAATTTATAGGCATCGAGCGGGTGTGCCGAGAGGTACATGCCAACGAGCTCTCTTTCCTTGTCCAAACGCTCGATGTCGGAGAGAGGCACGCCCCGTGGGATTTCGGGCGGGGTCGTTACGATGGGAGCTACGCTTCCGAATAAAGACGTAGCTTGGGACATTTTGTCGTTTTGTACTTTTACACCGTAACGTACCAATGTTTCTAAGAAAATTTCTCCTTTGCTGTTCAATGCAGTGAAATCTTCCCGATGAATTTCTTTGAATGAATCGAAGGCTCCGGATATAGCCAATGACTCTATCGTTTTTTTACCACAAGCCGAAAGATTGACTCGTTCCACAAAGTCGAATATTCCCTTATACGGGCCGTTGGCTTCGCGCTCTTTGACAATGGCTTGTACCGCCGAGTCGCCGACTCCCTTGATTGCTCCTAATCCGAAACGGATATTCCCTTTCTTGTTTACCGAGAACTTATACTGGCTTTCGTTGACATCGGGACCTAAAACTTGAATCTTCATGGATTTGCACTCGTCCATGAATTTCGTGATTTCCGTGATGTTATTGAGGTTTCGACTCAACACTGCCGCCATATATTCAGATGGATAGTTGGCTTTCAGATATGCCGTTTGGAACGCTACCCATGAGTAGCATGTGGCATGGCTTTTATTGAAAGCATAGGAAGCGAATTTCTCCCAGTCGGCCCATATTTTTTCGAGTACTTCTTTTTTATGTCCGTTTTTCTCGCCGCCCGAAATGAAAAGGGGCTTCAACGCATCCAGTTTATCTTTCAGTTTTTTACCCATCGCTTTACGCAATCCGTCGGATTGACCGCGTGTGAAATTGGCGAGCAAACGGGAGAGCAACATGACCTGCTCTTGATATACCGTAATTCCGTAAGTATCTTTTAGATACTTTTCCATGATAGGAATATCGTACACGATAGGTTCTTTCCCATGCTTGCGGGCGATGAATTGCGGTATGTATTCCATAGGTCCCGGACGATAAAGAGCGTTCATGGCGATGAGGTCTTCGAACGTCGTGGGATGCAGTTCCCTCAGATATTTTTGCATACCGGCGGACTCGAACTGGAATGTTCCGGTCGTCCGTCCGGCACTGTATAATTCGTACGTCTTGGGGTCGTCGATAGGAATAGAGTCGATATCGAGGTCTATGTGACGAGTTTGGCGAATATTCTCGACGGCTTCTTTGATAATGGATAGTGTTTTTAATCCCAAAAAGTCCATTTTTATCAAGCCGGTATCTTCTATAACGCTGCCTTCATATTGGGTAACGAGCATTTTCTCTCCGGTCTCTTTATCGTCGGCCGTACTCACCGGAACCCAATCGGTTATATCGTCACGCCCGATGATAACGCCACAGGCATGAACGCCGGTATTACGCACGTTTCCTTCGAGCATTTGGGCATACTTCATCGTATTGGCCAATAGTTCGTTACTCGAATTGCAAGCCTCCTGCAATTCTTTCACGTTCTCGATGCAATTTTTCAGGTTTATTTTCTGGGCTTTCCCGTTCTTTTCGGGTAAACGGTCGGGAATCAAGCGAGTCAAACGATCCGATTCGGGCAACGGTAGTTTTTGGACACGGGCTACATCTTTAATCGCCAATTTTGTAGCCATCGTACCATAGGTGATGATATGCGCCACTTTTTCGGCTCCGTATTTTTCAGTTACCCATTGCAATACCCGCCCACGACCGTCGTCGTCGAAGTCCACATCGATATCGGGCAAGGAAATACGGTCGGGATTAAGGAAGCGTTCGAATAGCAAATCGTATTTCAGAGGGTCTATCTGCGTAATTTTCAAACAATAAGCGACAACTGAACCGGCGGCTGAACCACGTCCTGGACCGACCGAGACATCGAGTTCTCTGCGGGCTGCATTGATGAAATCCTGTACAATGAGGAAGTAACCCGGAAAACCCATCGTTTTCATGATATGAAGTTCGAAAGTGATTCGCTCCATAATTTCGTCGGATAGTTCCTCTCCGTATCGTTCGTGCGCTCCTTTGAAAGTCAATTCTTTCAGGTAATCGGCTTCCAACTTGATACGATACAGTTTGTCGTAACCGCCCAAATTTTCTATTTTCTTGTGTGCTGCGGCTTCGTCCAAAACGACATTCCCGTTTTCGTCCCGAGTGAATTCGTTGAATAAATCTTCTTCGGTAAATTTTTTCCGATACTCTTCTTCTGTACCGAAGTTTTCGGGAATCGGGAAAGTGGGCATCAAAGGCGGGTGGTCGATGGAATAAAACTCTACCTTATCGAGAATTTCCAACGTATTGGATAGAGCCTCGGGCACATCGGAGAAGATGTCGTTCATCTCCTGTTGGGTCTTTAACCACTCTTGTTTGGTATATAGCATGCGATTGGGGTCGTCCAAATCTTTACCCGTACTCAAACAAATGAGGCGGTCGTGTGCTTCTGCATTTTCTTCTTCCACGAAATGAACGTCGTTGGTACATACCAGTTTGATTCCATGCTTGCGAGAGAACTCTATCAGCCGATCGTTCACTACTTGTTGCAGCGGATATGTTTCGTGGTTGGCTCTCGGTACGGTAGCTTTGTGGCGTTGTAATTCGAGGTAATAATCTTCTCCGAAGATATTCTTGAACCATAGGATAGCCTCCTCGGCTCCTTGAATATCGCCGGTAAGGATTCTTCTCGGAATCTCTCCACCCAGACATGCAGAGCAAACAATCAGCCCTTCGTGATATTTTTCGAGTTCGTATTTGTCGGTACGGGGACGGGAATAAAATCCGTCGGTCCAGCCTTTCGATACCAATTTGACCAGATTGTGATAACCTTTCAGGTTCTTTGCAAGGACAACCAAGTGGTAACCACCCTCGTCGACGGCTCCCCGACGAATAGAAAAGCCCTCGACCTCGTTAACTACGGTAGTACGTATTTCCCTCGGTGTGGCTTCCTTGTCGGTAAGCCGGCGACGGGCTACGTACATTTCACACCCGAATATCGGCTTGAATATTTTGGCTTCGAGTTTTGCCTTTTCTTCTTGCAGGGAGGCCAATTCTTTTTCTTTGTCTTCTACCTCTTCCGCACCGCTTTCGATGGCTTCGATTCGTTTCTGTACACCTTTAATGGCATCTTTTGTTGCTCCGTTTTTCTTTTTTACCAGATTGAAAAACTCTTTTATCCCGAACATATTACCGTGGTCGGTCAATGCCAAACCTTTCATTCCGTCGCGTATAGCCTTATCGACCAATGCCGGAATCGAAGCCTGACCGTCAAGAATAGAATATTGGGAGTGAACGTGCAGATGAATAAAGGGTTGCATAAACAGATAAAATTTAGTTTCAGGGGCTTAAAGTTACGAAGTTATTCGCAGAGAAAAAAGGGCACAACGATAGAAAATCGGCGGGGTTACATCTTTATCCTTTACCCTCGTTCCTATTTTTATAGAGCGGGGATAACGGATAATGCATTTTAACCTTCTCCACTACGCACTATAAGTGCGATAGGGGAGGTGTCATGAAATGACGGAAGGGTTCAAAAAGATATTTTACGATAAAGATACTATTTCTATCGGAGCGTTCGTAATGGCCTTCATGCCTTCGGGTGTGACCGTATAGGTATCTTCGATTCCAACAGCGCCTACATGGGGTATGACAAATTTCGGTTCAAGAGCTATGACTTGATTCCCTTCTAAAATATCTTTCGAGCGCGGAGCTAAGACCGGAGCTTCGTTGACTTCGATACCTACACCGTGTCCGATAAATCCGGCCTTCTGGGTATGTCCCATAAAGTAATTTTCCAATCCGGCCTCTTTTGCTATCGAAATCGCTAGATTATATAAGTCGGCCGCCTTTACGCTCGGTTTACCCATTTGGCTTACAGCACGATGAATATCGATGGAACATTGGTGGGCTCGATGAGCTAGGTCGGGTAATTCCCCCACCGAATAGACTCGGGTCATGTCAGTCATGTATCCGGTGAAATTGCCACACATGTCTATCATCACAGCCATGCCCGGACGAATGAGCGAACCATTGCAACCTACCGGTATCGAGCAACTCAATCCGGCTCCTCCCATAGCAAAATCGTACGGTGTGGGAGTATCTGCATTATCGCCGCAAATGACATTGCCCATGAAAATCTCCATGCTTTGTCCATTTATTCTGAAAAGCCCCAGATTTCCGTGCAACCGCAACAAGCGTTCTATTTCTATCTGTAATTCGATATCGGTCATTCCGTTATGATAGACCGATTCGATACGATGATATACTTCGGCATGTTTCACGGCGGACTCGTGCAATAACCCCAATTCGTAATCGGTTTTTACCGAACGAACTTTCCGCATGACAGCCGAGCCGTTCGTTATTTCTGCATCGGGAAATACGGCGGATAACCGTGTGAAATCGCCGTGAGATGCATCCCACTCGATTGCGAGTTTGCGGGGAAGTGGTAGTCCTATTTCGGTGAGTAAAGCCGGAATTTGTTCGGGTTTATGGATATAATGAACATTTTCTCCTTTCAACCCTATGGGACGGCGAACGAAATAAATCGCTTCACCCTCCGAAGGTATATAGGTATAACCGTTGAATACCCGGCCCGAAGAATAGTATAGATTGGCGTTCGTATTCAACAAAACGGCATCGGCATTTATCGACTGTAATACCGACTGTACTCTCTTCCACCGTAACGAAGACTCGGGTTGAAAATTACTCGAATACATTTTTATTTAAGTTTTAAGAAGAAATTGGTAAAATCTTCGAACGAATCGAATGCTAATTCATAATCATCAGTGTGTCCGAATCCGTAACGGGCATATACGAACGGTAGTCCTGCCCGATGAGTTTCCCGCCCGTCGGCTTCTATATCGCCCATATAGAGGGGGTGTTGCAGATGATATTTTTCTTTCAGTAATAACATGTTGTCACCCTTGGGTTTATGTGTGTCGCCGAATGAAATGGCCTCGGTGATGAAAGGGGTTATCCCGATACAAGACATGAAAATAGGTAAAGTATGGGTGTCGCAATTACTGACTAAAAACAATTTGTATTTCGAGGAGAGTTGTTCCAATCCAGAAACCACGCCGGGATAGGGTGTACCGCCGTAACGGGACAATAATTCGGGTTCATGTTTCGCTAACTCTTTTGAGAAACGGTTTGCCTCTTCGTTTTTGATTTCTGGAAAGAGGTTTGCCAAAATCTTAGGAATAGGAATACCGATGTTACCGATGAGGCTTTCCCTCGTGATGTGAACTTCTTTTCCTGCTCGCAGAAATACTTCGTTCCAAATGCGGGCATATGTGTCTACTGCATCCCACAGGGTTCCGTCCATATCGAAAATTAATCCATCTGTACGGCTCCAATCTATTTTATTTTCCATAGTGCAAAGATAGTGTAAGCCGAGAGAAGGACAAAATGAGCTTGTCTATTTTTCGTATCGAATCATAGTCGGTTTCAAACTACAAAATTCAGATGAATAAAAACAGAAAGAAGGTGAATATAAAAGAAAAAAGTTAGGCTTGTCGATATTTAGTGGGGATATCGGCTCAGTAGGAAATTAATGAAGATTGTCCGTTTATGCGTCTGATCCCTCCATCAAAGATTATATAATCTTTTCAACTTCCTCCGTCCTGCGGATATCTCTTCTATATGGCTAACGTGACACCCTGTAATGCTACGACACGGCAGGGGAGAAGGACGAACACGATCCATCTCATTCGATAAATAATGCGATAAAAGGGTATTCAACCTCCTCCCCTGTGTTTTGTTCAGCAAAATATAGGGGAGGTGTCCGTAGGACGGAGGGGTTAAAAAACACAATCAAAATAATTCTGGGTAATCTTATGTATTTTCGATAAAACAAACAGCCTATCTGTTACAGATAGGCTGTTTGCGTTGTACACCCGTGGGGAGTCGAACCCCAATCGAAGGAACCGGAATCCTTTATTCTATCCATTGAACTACGGGTGCCGATATAAAAAAGCTAGATTGTTTCTACTCAAAAATGAGAAACAATTCTTCATTTGCGTGGCAAAAGTAAGAAATATTTGTAGCTTTGCAAACAGATATAGTTAAAATCTTATTCGACTATTATGAATGTTCGTATCGAATCCACCTGGCAGCAACGCTTACAAAGCGAATTTGACAAGCCTTATTTTGAAAATCTGACGGCTTTTGTACGGCACGAATATGCTACTAAAACGGTTTATCCTCCCGGTAGTCAGATTTTTGCGGCTTTCGACGCCTGCCCGTTCGACCAAGTAAAGGTCGTTATTTTGGGGCAAGATCCCTATCATGAGCCTCGTCAAGCACATGGGCTTTGTTTTTCGGTTAATGACCATATTCCTTTTCCTCCTTCGCTTCAAAATATTTTCAAGGAGATCGAGAGCGATTTAGGAATTCCTGTTCCTCGGAGTGGAAATTTGACTCGATGGGCGCAACAAGGAGTTTTGCTTTTGAATGCTACTCTCACGGTTGAGGCTCACAGAGCGGCATCACATCAAGGTAGAGGCTGGGAAACATTTACCGATGCAGTTATTCATAAATTGGCAGAAGAGCGGGAGCATTTGGTATTTATCCTATGGGGATCGTATGCCCAACGGAAGGGCGATTTTATAGATCGCAGTCGGCATCTTGTTTTGCAATCTCCACACCCTTCGCCTTTGTCGGCACATCGGGGGTTCTTCGGGAATCATCATTTCAGTCAAACTAACCAATATTTAGAGGCTCACGGAATCGAACCTATTCGATGGTAGCGGTATGGAAAGAGTAGATGTAGAACAAAGAGCGGAAAAGGCTCGTCGGTTTTTTCTGGAAGGATATAATTGTGCGCAAGCCGTTGTGTTGGCTTATTGCGATTTGTTCGATATAAGCCCGTCTTTGGCAGCGTCTATCAGTGCCCCGTTGGGTGGAGGTATGGGACGATTGAGAGAAGTGTGCGGTGCAGTTAGCGGCATGTTTATGGTTGCTGGGTTATTTTACAAAAATGATGTTCCCTCGGATATGACTAAACGAAAAATCGTTTACAGCACGGTGCAGGATTTGGCAGAGAAATCGAAGGCCCTAAACGGTTCTATTATTTGCAGAGAGCTGTTGGGACTCGACCATAAAAGCGATAGTCCTACTCCCGAGGCTCGTACCGAAACGTATTACAAGCGTCGCCCTTGTGCCGATTATGTAGCATCGGCTGCTCGATTGATCGGTGAAAAGCTCAATGAGGTATCAGAAGAAATGTAATCTCATGTTATTTTGTATCTGATGAATGTAAATGAATATAAATAATGCTAATGAATGTGAATATTTGGGGGGGGTAATTTACGAACATTTACGCGGGATAAAAATCTGGATATTGTAAAAGGTATTGGTATTTTATTGATTATATTACATAATTATTTTCATACGTTTCCTGAGTTTCCGCCAGAATGTGAGTTTAAGTATGCTCCCGAAAATGTTTCCCGTTTTACCGAGGCCATGTTGTCTGGTAATTTACGCATTATAATTTTATCACTATTTTCCTTTTTAGGACATTACGGAGTTTCGATTTTTGTCTTTGTCAGTGGTTATGGACTTTCCAAACGTTATGACCACAGCGGGGAATCGAAATGGTATATCATTTTGCGCCGAGCCATACAACTGTGGAAATGGCTCGTTCCTATGGCGCTACTGCTTATCCTCGACCGTTATTCGGGGCATACGCATTTTACCTATGCCTATCTGGGTAATAACAAGATTTGGACCGACATGTTGTTTATGCTTACTTTTACGGCCAACGGCCTTGCCGACAGATTTATCATTGCCGGGCCGTGGTGGTATTTCGGCATGGCATTTCAGTTGTATGTTATTTACGCATTATTCTTGCGGAAATCATCGGACAAGGTTCTATGGGGTATTATAGCAGGGGTGTGGACGTTGCTCATTGTGTTGTCTAGTCTCGGGTTGGATAACTGGGTTTTTGCTTTTCGTTATAACAGCATAGGGTGGTTACCGGTGTTTTGTGTAGGCATTCTCCTGTCTCGTCACCCTGTACATATTTCGTGGAGATGGATTTCATTGGGAGTCGTTCTTTTCGTTCTGAGTTTATTCAATCGCTATTTATGGGTGATTAGTCCTATATTAGCCCTCTTTCCTGTGGCTGCCGTTCTCCCGCTTGCCAGAAAGGAACCTCTTCAAAACGTTCTGCTTTTCATGGGAAAACTTTCGGCTGCGCTGTTTGTAACTCATGCTTTTGTGCGGCAACAAGTTCTTGCGCACGATCAAGCCCTTCCCCCAGAGATATCCGGGTTATTGTATCTCGTGCTTTGTATCGTTGTTGCGTGGGTATATCGATTGTGTTTGACCTATTTTTATAAAAAGATTCATTTGTGATAATGTCCCTTTTCTTTCACCAAAACGACTTTTACTCTCCCGTCTTTCAGAATCGCCCTTGATCGGGAAAAGAAGGGTAATTGCCAAGCCCATCGACGATGTTCCCAAGTGAGTAAATCTACCGAGAAATCCAGATTCCTTAGAAAAGCGTAATACGAAGCCGGAAAGGAGAGCGCCGAAACAGCTCCGCTATGGGCTATTTGTTGAATGGAATCCAGTCTGTGTAAACGTTCTGCGTCGGACAATTCGTCTATATGGGGAATATCCAGATAGCAAGAAGTGTAATACCCTTCTTGTGTAAAATGATGTAACGCTTTCCAATCACGAGATTCGATAATCAATTGATCTTTATCGACATCTCTCTGTGCCAGTAGTCCGGTAAGTGTCGTTTCGGCTTGTATGCAGTTACTTTCGTTCAGATTCTTTAAATCGAGCCAAAGTTCTCGGTCGGGGTTAGCTCCTAAAAAGTCGAGATAGGGCTTCAACGGTTCGCCCGAAGGTTCGTCATGCCCTATCTCGAATGTCGCTGAATCGGTGAGGAACAGCACGTCGCACTCAAAATTTTTATACTCCTGTTCAAACTCGTGCAACTTCTCGATCGAGTTCGTCCGGTGTAACCATATTTTGTCGATATAACGGCGTACGATTCGGTCGTTCCAAAACGGGATAGCCAATAGAGACAAACACAATATCAACAGCAAAAGTCCAGATAGACGAAGCCGTTTCATCGTGCTATTTCAGATGTAATTTTTTCAGAATCTTTACGGGAACAGCATCTTTGTGGACCAAGATATCCATAGTTTTATATTTCACGAATGCTTCTGATGCGTAGAAAAAGCCTCCATAAATTTGTTCCGTACCCCATGAATTTTTCACTTTATAATATTTCGTACCGTTCTGGTCGACGGCTGTTCCTACGAATACCATGCCGTGGTCGTCGGTAGTCTCGTAGTTATCGAATGCTTCTTGTCGAAGTTTTTGGTCGATGTATTGTTCTTCTTCCGGTTCTTCGAATTTATATAGTTCTCCTTCTTTTTCCGATTTTGACAATTTTACCCAACGAGCCAATTCGGTTCCAGACAGGTTCTCGTTTTTCTTCTCTACGGGAACCACAGCAAACCCTTTCAGATATTGGAATCCTTTCTCGCTTACATCGGAAGCCCACATGACTGTAAAACCTTTATCGATGGCATAATCGATTGTCTCCATCAATTCGTTGAGCGGGATATTATAATATTCCGACCATAACCAGTTGTCGGGTACTTCAATGGCAAAAGGTTTGTAAAAATCGTGATGGGTGAATGATGTCAACGGAACATAATCCGAGGCTTTTATACCCAATGATTTTGCAAAAGATTGAGGGGTGTATTCTACGCCGTTGTAAGTAAACTTCTCGGGAACTTTGCCTAAATAGGTGTCCAGCACGGCTTTGAATCCATCGAGCCATGCTGTCGAAAGTTTTTTGTTGGGGTTGGCAATGATAGCATCGACATAACCTTTGAGGATAGCGTCGAGTTCTCCGTGCTGGTGCTTGTCTGTCCCGTAATTCAAACCGGTATAAACCTCCTCGGGAACAATGCCATATTTATCGATGATATAGAGCACGTCATAAGCGCTACCCCCGGCCGAAAAGGCGATATCGCCGTGCATGCGTACATATTTAATCGCTTTTTCTATATAATCGTTACGCACGATAAACATTTCCGATAAGTCTACCGCAGGCTTTCCTTGACGCAACAAATCATCTTCGATAAACGATAAAGTCGAGAAGCTCCAACACGTTCCCGATCTGCTTTGGTCTTTTACCGGGTTGGTCTTCAATTCTTTGGTTACAGTAAATTGGTAACCCACAGAATCCGTTTTATTTTCGTTTGCCCATGAGCAGAAAGACATTGACAATAAAGCACAAGCGATAGTGAAAAACTTACAATTCATACACAACTATATTTTAAAATACGGTACAAATATAGTGAAAGGAGAGTGCAGAGACAAGCGAAAATTATATTTTCGGCTTGACTATGCCGAAACGAATCCTATATTATACAGAATAATATAACGAAAGGTAGATGTAGGATAAAATAAATATATTTATTTTTCATGTCGAACGGCATTCTGTATGATTCGAGTTATAAATTATTTTCATTCTATTGCGATAGAATTGATGGCTGTAAGGGATATATTAGGATATAGGCGTAAAATTTCGTATGTTTGCATCAGTAACTCGATAATGGAATGGTTATGAAAACAAGTTATATTTTTCAATTGCTTATTTCTGTTTGTGTCCTTTTGGGAGGCATTTCTGCAACGGCCCAAAATCGTTCGGAACCGTATGAAACACAAGCCTTCTCCGATCGATTTCGAACTATACAGACCGAGGTGGAAGGTAGGGAATTGTTCCCTCCCATTATTGAATTGAATACCGACGAACACATAACGATTTCGTTCGATGAGTTGGCCGAAGATGTCACTTATCTGCAATACAGTCTTATACATTGTAATGCAGATTGGCGTCCTTCCGACTTGTCGGATTTGGAATATCTCGATGGCTTCAATACGAATTCTGTCGAAGAATATGAATTTTCTACTGCGACTTTCGCGCATTATGTGCATTACAGGATTACGCTTCCTAATGCCGATGTACAGTTTAAAGTATCGGGTAATTATGTGCTTGTGGTTTATCCTGAAAACGAACCGGAAAATATTTTGTTGCAAGTGTGTTTTTCGGTCTACGAAAACCAAGTTTTGGTTGCTCCTTCTGTAACGTCTCGCACCGATATAGATTATAACCGTGAACATCAACAGGTAGAAGTCGCTCTCAATACCAACAATTATCGGGTTCAAAATCCTTATAACGAATTGAAAATAAGTATTCTTCAAAATAGCCGACGGGATAAGGAGGTTATTATAAATAGACCTTTAAGGGTACAAGGGAATCAAATTGTTTTCGGTCATGACCGCAATATGATATTCGAAGCGGGGAATGAATTTCGTCGGTTCGAAATGGTAGCTACCCGTTATGCCGGATTAGGGGTTGAAAAAATATACTATTTCGACCCATATTATCACGTCGTGTTAGCTACGTCTGTTCCCAGAGCGCAAACGAGTTATCTTTATGATAAAACCCAAAACGGGCGTTTCGTCATACGCCAAAGCGGGGCAGACGACAGCAATACCGAAGCCGATTATTTCGTCGTGCATTTCACGCTTGATTCCGATCCGATTCCGGGAGGAAAAATATATATCGATGGCGAAATGACGAATCATCGGTATACCCCTTATAACGAAATGGTTTATAATCCTGCTTCTGGGAAATATGAGAAAACCCTGCTCTTGAAACAGGGTTCTTACAATTATCAATACCTATTTTTGCCCGATGGAGGGAGTACCGCTTCGGCAGGCCCTATCGAAGGAAACTATTATGAAACGGTAAACGAATATTTAGTAAAGGTTTATCATCGGCCGCAGGGAGTACGTTACGATAAACTCATCGGTATAGGAATGGGGTATTCCGGTCGTTGATCGGCTTTCTGATTCGGCCATGCCCCGAATTTATTCCTAACGCGATCATTGTAAATAAAGCAATGAGGTACAAATAATTTTTCATATATTTACCTTGTTTTTTAGGTTTTCTGTATATTCTAAAAACAAATTCTGTCGTGCCAATGTTTATAAAATAGCCACCGGAATACAGTTAAATAAGGTGTATATAGAGTCCTTCAAAAAAGAATTCCTCCAAAATGAAAAAAGCACTAAAATATATTGCTATCGTATTGATTTCACTTTTAGTGCTATTGTTGACTTTACCTTTGTCTATTTATATCCCGGCAGTACAACGATGGGGAAAGAATGAGATTAGCGGTTATGTCGGCCGATCGACAGGAATGGAGCTTTCCATAGGAAAGTTGTCTCTTAAATTCCCGTTCCGACTGCAAATCGACGATATACTTTTACTGACTTCGAGTCGGGATACGCTGTTGCAAAGTTCAAGTATACAAGTAGGGGTAGCCCCGGCGGCACTTTTGCGTGGACAAGTTCAAATCCAGAAAATAGCATTGAACGAAACACTTTTTCGTTTTTCGAATTCAGACTCTACTTTATTACTATCGGCTAACATAAAACAATTCTCCACACAGAAAGCAAACGTTAATTTAAAAGATTTCCACATCTCATTACCTTCTACCCGATTGGACGGAGGGGAAATAACTTTGAACTTGTCGGAGAGTTCCCCTGATACTGTTTCTGCGGAAAGCGCTCCATTGAATTGGAGCATCTCGGTAGGAGAAATAGGGTTATCGAATATCCATTATTCTATGCAGATGAAACCTACTATCGAAAATTTGGATGCTTCGATACAAAAAGCGAGACTCTTGCAAGGAGAAATAGATTTATACGGGCAATCGGTTCGAGTCTCCGAGGCGATTATAGACAAAGGAGATTATCGTTATTATCCGGGGAGTGGAAATAATGAAGCAGAACCGGAGGAAAATGATGCCGATACAATCGTTTCGCCGCCGTGGACCGTACAAATTCAAAAGTTGCGGCTGCATCGGAATCATGCTCTTTATGCCTTGCCGACCCGAATCCCCCAAAAAGGGCTTGACTTCGGGTATCTTTCTCTCGATAATATTGAGATTGCCATCGACTCTCTCTATAATCGAGGAAGCGAAATATGCGTTCCTATCAAACAATTGGCGTTCACCGAACGTTCGGGGATAGCCGTAACTCGAACACAAGGAACTTTTACTATGGATTCGACAGGTATCTCCTTGCAAAAATTTCAGATGAACACTGCTTTATCCGAGATTTCGGCGCAGATTAAAGCTGGAAACGGTATTTTCACACAAAATTCACAGACACCGGTCGAAGCTCGATTACAGGCTAAGCTCGCTATTGGGGACATTATTCGGGTATTACCCGAATACGACAATTATACCAGAGGGTTGTTGTTGTCGACCGGTTTTCTTTCAAACATCTCGGTGAACGGTAAATTGGGAGATTTAAATTTGGAAAAGGCCGATATATCCCTGCCGGGAACATTCGTTTGCCAAGCGACAGGCAATGTGCAAAATTTGCACGAAGCAGATCGGATTAACGGAAGTCTCCAATGGGAGCTGCGCCTGAAAAATTCGCCGGTCTTTGCGAATGTAATGCCGGACTCCCTAAGCAAAAAAATACATATACCGCCGACCCGATTCACCGGTAATGCCCGACTTTCACCGGAGATGATCCGGTCGAAAGCCCAAATCGAATCCGGCGATGGCCTCATCACTCTCCTTGCTCGATTAAATACTAAAAAAGAGCAATATGATGGACGGATACTGATAGATCGATTCCCTCTATCTTCGTTCCTGCCTCATGATTCTTTGGGAGTACTCTCTGCTTCGACCCGGTTCTCAGGAGAAAAATACAATCCGATGGATTCCAGTATGTATGCGACTGTCGACTTGAAAATAGATTCCGTGGATTATTCGGGTTACCGGTATACCGGACTGTCTATCGAAGCAAAATTGAATAGGGGTAAAATGAGTGGCGGTATAACTTGTACCGATCCTAATTTGTTGATAGGACTCTCCGTATCGGGATCGCTGTCTCCCGAAGAATATACGGCCGACTTGACTGGCGAGATTCATACCGATTTGGAAGCTCTGAAACTGGTAACCGAAGCATGCTCGGTTTCTACCGGCCTTTCTCTTTCTGGCTATGTTTCGCCCATGAGCGAATCTTATCGGGCAGACATACGGTTAAGTGACTTTTCTGCCCTCTTGCCGACCAGCAGGTTACAAACCAATGCATTGTCGATTTCGGCTGAAACAGACTCTACGCACATAAATGCCGCTGTCCGAAGCGGAGACATGGCTATGAATTTTGTTTCGAGTATAGGATTTAGCTCTTTCTTGGAAAAGCTGAACCAGTCGTTACCTATTATTGCTACGGTTCAAGAAGAAAAGCGATTGGATATGAAAGCGTTGCATCAAGTTCTGCCTCCTTTTGAGTTTCATGCGAACGCAAAGCGGAATAATCTCATACAGCAGTATCTCAAAGGAATGAACATGGGATTTTCTCAAATCGACTTGAATATCCAAAACGATACTCTATTGAATACGACGGGTAAGATAGACCGCTTTTCGACCGGGGGGATTACTATCGATACCCTCCAACTCTCTTTATTCGAGCGTCGTGAAAAGGAGGAAAGATTATATTACTCTCTTCAAGTCGGCAACAAGCCCGGAAACCTCGATCAGTTAGCCTCTGTAATCCTTAACGGATTCCTTTCCGGGAATACGACTAAATTGTTTTGTGTGCAAAAAAACAGACAAGGACAAGAAGGATTCCGAATAGGCTGCCAAGCCGATTTCTTAGATTCATTGATTCAAGTGTCGTTTTTCCCGAAAAATCCGATTATCGGCTTTGAAACGTGGACATTGAATCCCGACAATTTTTTTGCCTACCACTATGGGCGACATTTCGATGCCAACATAGCTCTCACTCACGAGGATCGGCATTTTATTATCAAGACTTTACACAACGAACAATTACATGATTTCTTTCATCAAGAGGCATTGAAAGTCGATATAAACGGTATGGAGATAGCTCCGTGGTTGGCTTTATCGCCATTCTCTCCTCAAATCGACGGAAGTATTTCTGCCGACTTGCTGGTAAACTTTCCGCAGAGTGCGACGGAAGTATCCGGTAGTATGGGGATCAGTGATTTATATTATGGGAAACAACGTGTGGGAAATTTTAATCTGAACGTCGATTATCAATTAGACTCTTTGGGGCGTCAGGAAGCACAAGCCGATTTGGAAATAGACGATAAGAAAGTATTGACGTTGAATGGGCTTCTTGACAATCAAGCAGAAAATCCCGTTCGGTTAAACTTGTCCATAGATGAGTTCCCGTTGGCGACAGCCAATCCGTTCCTCCCTTCCGAAATGGCGCAATTACAGGGATATTTGAATGGGAAAATGGGAATTACGGGTAGTACCGATACGCCTCTTCTGAATGGTTACATACAGATGGAAGAAGCTGTGGCTAATTCTAAATCGATGGGAGCCACTTTGAAATTTCCTCAAAGTCAGATTCGAGTGGAACAAAATGTTTTGCAATTCGACAATTATGAGATCACGGGAGCGAATAAAAATCCACTGCATATCGATGGAAATATCGATTTCAAAAAATTAGATAAAATCGTTACCGATTTGAGATTATATGCATCGGCTTTCCAACCGGTTAAATCGGCGAGAAGTACGAAAGCGACTGTTTACGGTTCGGTTATCGCAGATATGGACATGGCGGTAACCGGTCCGCTTGATGCCCTGAAAATTCGGGGAAATGTAGGGTTGCTCACGGGAACGGAAGTAACCTACGTTATGCAAGATTCTCCTTTCGCTCTTCAACAACAAGAGAACAATATCGTTACATTCGTTTCGTTCAACGACAGTACTGAAATAGCCGAAGAAGATACTTTGCAAAAGAGCAGTGTGTTGGGCATGGATATATTGGTTAATATCAACATTGCTCCCACTGTTAAAATGGGTGTGAATCTTTCGGTGGACGGAAAAAATCGGATAGACCTTCAAGGCGGAGGGGAATTGGCCTATACCATGAATACGTTGGGCGACAGCCGTTTCACCGGTCGATACAATCTCACCGGAGGTTTCGTCCGTTACAACCCGCCTATCATATCGGAAAAATTGTTTAAAATTCAAGACGGAAGCTATGTGTCTTGGAACGGTGATATCGCCGATCCTCAAATGTCTATTACAGCTGTCGAGACCGTACGCACGACTATCTCCGAGGAGGAGAAAAATACCCGGCAAGTCAATTTTGACATCAGTATCATCATTAAAAATTCATTGGAAAATTTGTCTGTTTCTTTCGATCTTTCCGCACCCGAAGACCTCACTCTGCAAAATCAGTTGACATCGCTCACGGCCGAGCAACGGGCTTCGCAAGCCATGAGCCTGCTCATTTATAATACATATACCGGTCCCGGAACGTCGACTACGAAATCCGATTTATTGGGTAATCCGCTTAACGCATTCTTGCAAAAAGAATTGAACCAATGGGCTCAGGATAACTTGAAAGGTATCGATTTGTCTTTCGATATTAATTCCTACACCGATGCTTCGGGAGTGAATACTCGCACCGATTATTCTTATAGGGCGGCTAAAAGTCTGTTTAACAATAGGGTGAAAGTCGTCATTGGCGGAAGCCTCAGCCCGGACGACAACGCAGATGTCAATTTCAAAGAGAACTTCATAGACGACATTTCCCTCGAATATTATTTGAATCAAAGGGATAACATGTATATTAAAATATTCCGGCATACGGGATATGAAAGTATTCTCGAAGGAGAGATCACTCAAACCGGTGTCGGTTTTGTCGTTAAGAAAAGGCTGCTCAATCTGATGGAGCTATTTCGACCACGGAAAAGCAGAAAGGGGGTGAACCTATGAAAAAAGTATTCCGAAATGTATTTACCGCCGCTTTTCTATTGCTGATACTGATTGGCTGTTCCACGACAAAGCGTATTGCCGATGATGAAGTATTGTATACCGGCGTAAAGAAAATGGAAATCATACCCGACTCAGGTGTGAAAATCGCCGATGCAGCTGCATCGGACGTTCGATCTACTCTCTCCGTCGCACCCAACAATCCTTTGTTCTCTCCTTATATCCGCACGCCGTTTCCCATAGGTTTGTGGGTGTGGAATTACATGGAACCCAAGCGGGAAAAAGGGGTGAAGCACTGGATATACGAGAAGTTGGCCAAGGAGCCGGTACTTGTTTCGACCGTACAGCCCGAATTGCGTATGAGGGTAGTCAAAGACATTCTCGGAAATAACGGATATTTCGGAGCGAAAGCCGATTATGAATTGATATACAACAAACGGAACCCTAAAAAAGCCCGCATTAAATATCGAATCGAAGTTCCCGAAGCCTATACGCTCGATACCATAGAATTACCGGCTCCTACGACTCCGGTAACTCGGTTTATCGATAGTATAAATAGTTCTTCGATTTTACAAAAGGGCGACCGTTATTGCCTCGATTCTTTATCTTTCGAGCGAAACCGAATTACTACCGCACTGAGAAATAACGGATATTTTTATTTCCGCCCCGAATACATCGAATACCTTGCCGACACTACGTTGTCTCCGGGTAAAGTGGCGTTGAGAATGACGTTGAAAAAAGGGATTCCGGCACAAGCGCTCAAACCTTATTATGTGGGAGATGTAACAGTTCGACTCAACCGTGCCACCGGCGACGGAACTCCCGATACCATTCGCTACCCTCGCATGACTGTCGCTTATTACAAGCCTATACGATTGAAGAAATGGGTATTGCCCAAAAATATTACCTTCAAACCGGGCGAAATCTATTCGATTGCGACCCAAAATGAGACGCAATCCAATCTTGGGCGGTTAGGAATATTCCGTACTGTCGCTGTCGAAGTAACCCCTCTCGATTCATTGATACGAAAAGATTCCCTCGATGTAATGATACAGGCGACGTTCGACGTGCCACTCGAAGCGACCATAGAAGCCAATGTTTCGTCTAAATCGAACAGCTATATAGGCCCTGGACTTATTTTCGGTATTAATCACAACAACGTGTTCGGGGGCGGTGAAAAACTTTCGGTCAAACTCAACGGGAGTTATGAGTGGCAGACAGGCGGAGGCTCGCAGCATGGTAAGGCTTCGCTATTCAACTCTTACGAAGTGGGTTTGAATTCGTCATTAACCTATCCCCGTATCGTGCCGGGATTTCTACCGCAACTACCCCGTACCCGAAAATATCCCGCTTATACTCGGTTCCAATTGGGGGCAAACTTGATGAATCGGCCTCATTATTTTCGTATGGTCTCTTTCAACGGTTCGATGTCATACGACTATCGTACCTCCTTGCGGGCCGGACACTCGGTTACGCCATTCAAGTTGGTATATACAAAACTGCTCAATACGACCGAATCGTTCGATAAAACGATGGAAGAGAATCCGGCCATTGCCCTCAGTTTCCGAGATCAGTTCATTCCTTCTTCGAGTTACACCTATACTTACGACACCTCATACGGCCGGGAAGTGGATAACCGCTTTATCTGGCAGTTCATGGGAATGTCGGCTGGAAATATCCTTAGTGGGATAACATCGCTTTTTGGACAGCATGGGGAGAAACATATCTTTGGCAGCAGTTTTTCTCAATTCGTAAAGGGAAGTGCCGAAATGAAATATTATCACCGTTTCCGTGCCGAACACTGGTTGGCGACCCGGTTGTTTATAGGTGCGGAACATGCATACGGAAATTCCAAAGAAGTTCCGTACAGCGAACAATTTTATATCGGAGGTGCGAACAGCATACGGGCTTTTACTATACGTTCGCTCGGTCCCGGAAGTTATATTCCGGCAAAAGACGATGTCGACGGATATTTCGACCAGACAGGTACTTTCAAGCTCGAAGCGAATATCGAATACCGTTTTCCCATTTGGGGCGATTTGCACGGTGCGGCATTCGTCGATGCTGGTAATATCTGGCTATTGAAAAAAGATCCGAAACGTCCTGGTGGAGAACTCGACCGGAAAACTTTTCTCAAAGATATAGCTCTCGGTACAGGTATAGGATTACGCTACGATATCGGTATGCTTGTTTTACGGGGAGATTTAGGTATCGGGATACATGCACCCTATGATACCGGAAAGAAAGGATATTATAATATGACTTCTTTCAAAAACAGTCTCGCATTCCACTTGGCTATCGGATATCCGTTCTGATAATCTCTGATTTCTTATTAATAAGAGTTGGGACAGTCTTTTATGGGAGAATCTTCTCATTTAGGCTATATTCTTTTACGAATAAAAAAAGGAACTTTACGATAAGTTCCTTTTTTGCCTCTTTTATGTGTTTATTTTACAATATCCCTTGTGCCATCATCGCTTTGGCTACTTTCATGAACCCGGCGATATTGGCTCCTTTCACATAATTGGTATAAGAGTCGCTTTCTTTACCGTAGCGGGTACACTGTTCATGAATATCGTGCATGATTTGTTTCAGTTTTTGGTCTACCTCTTCGGCTGTCCAGCTTATTTTCATTGAGTTTTGTGTCATTTCCAATCCGCTTACCGAGACACCTCCTGCATTGGCGGCTTTACCCGGAGCATATAAAATTTTGTCTGCGAGGAATTGTTCGATAGCTTCGGGGGTAGAAGGCATATTTGCACCTTCCGAAACGGCGAAACAGCCGTTGGCAAGCAGGGTACGGGCATCGTCGCCATCTAGCTCGTTCTGTGTTGCGCTAGGCATGGCTATGTCGCATTTTTCTCCCCACGGACGTCCTCCTTCTACATATTTACAGCCATATTCTTCGGCATATTCACGAATGCGTCCTCGATAGAGGTTTTTCAGTTCGAAGATGTAAGCCAGTTTCTTTTCATCGATTCCGTCTGGATCGTAGATATAACCGTCGCTATCGGACATGGTGACAACTTTGGCTCCGAGGGAGATAAGTTTTTGCACCGTATATTGAGCGACATTTCCCGACCCCGATACGGTGACTACTTTCCCTTTAATATCTATTCCTCTGGTTTTAAGCATTTCGAGTAGGAAATATACATTTCCGTATCCTGTGGCTTCCGGGCGAATAAGTGAGCCTCCGAATTCAAGACCTTTTCCGGTGAATGTCCCGGTATTTTCGCGGGCCAGCTTTTTATACATACCATACATGTAGCTTACTTCCCGACCGCCTACACCTATATCACCGGCGGGTACGTCGGTATCTGGGCCTATATGCCGCCAAAGTTCGGTAACGAATGC
This sequence comes from Barnesiella sp., assembly GCF_022723415.1. Classification (NCBI taxonomy): domain Bacteria; kingdom Pseudomonadati; phylum Bacteroidota; class Bacteroidia; order Bacteroidales; family Barnesiellaceae; genus Barnesiella; species Barnesiella sp. The sequence continues at coordinate 79,901 of NZ_JAIJHU010000005.1, forward strand.
TTGGCAGAATCGCATGATTTCCATGTCCGATTTTCCTTTGGGGTTGAAATCCGATCCGCCTTTTCCTCCGCCCATAGGTAAAGTAGTCAAGGCATTTTTGAAGGTTTGTTCAAAAGCAAGGAATTTCAAGATCGAAGGATTGACCGATGAGTGAAAACGGATGCCTCCTTTATACGGACCGATGGCGTTATTGTGTTGGATACGATATCCCATATTGGTATGGACTTGACCTTTGTCATCGACCCAAGTTACCCGAAATGAAAACATTCTATCGGGAATGCACAACCGTTCGATCAGGTTGTAACGATCGAATTCGGGATGTTCGTTATACACATCTTCGATAGTCGATAACACTTCTTCCACAGCTTGGTGGTACTCCGGTTCGTTAGGGAAACGGCGTTTTAATTCGCTCAATACTTCTGTTGTTTTCATTGATAAGTATGTTTTTTGAGTTTTGGAAAGTCTCTATAAATATGTAATCTTTCTCTTTGATTTCGTTGCAAAGATAATACAAAATACGTAAAATGAAAGCATTTTCTTATAAAAACTTCCACTTTACAATAAAAATGATAAAAATGTATCTGTTTGTATGCTATTGGTGTTGTATTTGCGGCAAAATTGATATTATATTATTTCTTTGTCGGAAATAAATTCATTGTTGCAGCGGTTTCCAGCATAAAAAGTCGTGCCGGTTCATATTCATTGGGAATTTTTCCGTCGAGTATGGCCTCTTTGATAGCCGATAAAATTTCACCTACGGGACGGGACGGCGGTAACCCGAAGGTTTCCATGATTTCTTCTCCCCGTATCGGGAGCTTCATATTGCGTATGCTGTCTTTTTCTTCTATTTCTCGCAGTTTGGTTCGCACCAATTCGAAATTGTCGCGGAATCGTTTCACCTTTTCTCTGTTTTTGGAGGTAATATCCGATTCGCAAAGAAGCATCAAATCATCTATGTCATCGCCGGCATCGAACAAGAGTCTTCTTACGGCCGAGTCGGTAACGACTTCTTCGGCGAGGACGATAGGTCTCATGTGCAATCCTACGAGTTTCTGTACGTATTTCATCTTCTCATTGAGCGGTAGTTTCATTTTGCGGAAAATACCGGGAATCATTTTTTCTCCTATGAAATTGTGATTGTGGAATGTCCAACCCAGGCGGGAATCATAGCGTTTGGTACGTGGTTTCCCGATGTCGTGGAGTAGTGCAGCCCAACGTAACCATTCGTTGCGGCTGCGCAGTGCCACATTGTCGAGGACGGCGAGCGAATGATAAAAATTGTCTTTATGTCCTCGTCCTTCGATTGTTTCTGTTCCTTTGAGTGCGGCGACTTCGGGAAAAATGATAGGCAGCAGTTTACAGTCGTCTAATAAAATAAATCCCCGAGAGGGAATATCCGAACGTATGATTTTGCCGAGTTCGTCGATGATGCGTTCTTTCGAAATGATTTCGATTCGTTTTCGGTTTCGTTCGATGGCTGCGAATGTCTCTTTCTCGATGTGGAAATTTAGCTGAGTGGCAAATCTGATAGCACGCATCATGCGTAAGGGGTCGTCGCTGAATGTAATGTCAGGATCGAGGGGGGTGCGAATAATTCCCTTTTTCAGATCGTTCATGCCGTCGAATGGATCTACGAGCATGCCCCAATGCTCTTTGTTCAGGCAAAGAGCCAAAGCATTGATGGTGAAGTCTCTTCGGTTCTGGTCGTCTTGCAGGCTTCCGTCTTCGACTATCGGCTTACGCGAGTCATGGCTGTATGACTCTTTTCGAGCTCCGACAAATTCTATCTCTATATTTTCTTTCTGGTCACTGTATTTTACTTGTGCTGTTCCGAAGTTCCGAAATGTCGACAGGTGGGCCCGTTTCCCCAGTTTGGTCGTTACAGCCTCGGCGAGTTCTATACCGCTGCCTAAGGTTACGATGTCGATGTCTTTGGACGGTCGGTTCAGAAAAATATCGCGTACATATCCTCCGATGACGAAACACGGGCGATTCATCTCATCGGCAACTTCACCGATGAGATGAAATATCGGGTCGTTCAAATGGTCGAGTATAAGATCGTTGTCGGTTTGCATGGTTATTGGTAAAATAGCTTATAAATGTGTTGGTTTTTACGGGTTGCGACAAATGCGACCGGGTTTAATACCAGTCGAGTCGGCTGTAAGAATTTCCTCGTTTGTCATATTTGAGGTCTTGCAATAAAGACGATTTCACGCTAATGTGGAAATTGTATGATTTGTAAGGTCCCACAGGGACGAAACTGGCACTCATCGACCAGCAATGCAAATCTCGGGTGATGTTACAGTTCATATAGGCGATTTTCTTAGCGTCGAAATCATAGCTGGCCGAGAAGTTAAAAGACCAGTTTTTCGTAAAGTTGATATTCCCCGAAAAACTTAGGTTTTGGGTAAACCGGCCGTTGTATTCCATTTTCTTTTTGTTGAAAGACCCATATCCGTAATTGACCGAATAGTTGATAGATAGACTCCACGGGACCTCCCAAATCGCATAACCGTCGGCCCCGAATTGTGTGTCCGATTCTTCCGAGGCTGTATCGTCTTCCGGCTCTTCATTCGGGTCGGGTGGCAGTGTATTGGGTTGTGGTTGAGGCTGTTTGTTGTCGTTTTTTTTCTTGTCCTTCTTTTTAAAAGTATCGTTGTTGAAGGTATAGGAGAAAGATGTTCCTGTACTGGACAAACGGCCTAATCCCTTGCCTACGGTCCACCGGGGTTTGTTCACTCGTACAGGGTTTCCGTAACTGTCCAATTGATAAGTATAGGTATCCCATGTCGCACTCATTTGTAGGTTAAACCCTTTGGTTAGTTTAATGAGTATAGAGGTGTTCAGGTTACTCCATTTCATGGAGTCTGCAGCCATATTATAACTCATATTGGCCGATAGGTTTTCGATTAGGGATATTTTGCGAACTCCTGTCGAGTCGCGGTCCGATTTGACTTTCATTTCCAAATTGTTCGATACCGAGAACGATACTGTTCCTTGTTTCCCTTGTGACACTGTGCCGAATATTCCGTTTGAGAAAGGAGAATATTTTTCGGTCACCGTTTCTCCTCGTTCGTTTACGTAGGAAAGTGTTTTCCAAAAACCATATCGGGGAGAACTGAAATCGGGGGCGGCGCTGAACGATATAGATGGAGTGAAAATGTGTCGTATGGCCTGTACTTTGTCGCCGAATATTTTCCACGGTTTGTAGAATCCGTACAGTTTGGTATCTGCGCTTAACGAACCGTAATAATTAAATACGTTGTAAAATCCGTAGGTTGTGTCTTGAACTATTTTTGACTGCTGAGTATCCCATTCTCTCATAACTTTGTTGGTGTACATACGGTCGGTAAAGTTGAAGCTGGCAGTCAGGTTGAGATATTTGAACACATTGAAAGTCGCCGATATGGGAATGTTGTGATACATACCGTTTCGCCAGTCTTTAATCAGATTCGATTTAAGTATCTGGTCTTGCTTGGTGAGAATCGAGTTTTGGAAACGACCGCTATACGACATTTGTATTTTTTCATACCAACGTTCATTGCCCACGACCGATTTCCGTTTGAATGGATAAATTTGCCCCATTGACACGGTTAAATTGGGGAAAGAAACATTTAGTGTCGAGTCTTGCGTACGTTGAGTGATATTGGCGGTTGCCGAAAAACTCCATGACGAGTTAGGAATACGGTAGGTCATGTTTACCGTAGAACTTTTGGTGTTTTCGGTAAAGCTGTTGGAATTGTAATAGCTGTTCAAATCGTTTCGGGTATATCCGCTGGTTGTGAAATTAACGCTTGCCGATAACGACATGTTCGGGTTGTTTTTAGTGTCTTGGGTATGGGTCCATGCTATTTTGAAGTTCTTCATTTTTGAATAGTCTGGCAACCCTTTATCTCCGGTAATGGTTGTGATGAAACTCAAATCGAAGTTACCGGAATATTTGTATCGTTTGATATAGGCCGAACGGGCGTTGATACCCCATGAACCTTTTGTGTAAATTTCACCGGTCAGTGCAAGGTCTATGTAATCGTTGATGGCAAAATAGTAACCGCCGTCACGCAAATAAAATCCTCGTGCCAGTTCGTCTCCGAAAGTGGGAACGATAATACCCGATGAATATTTTTCGGTGAAAGGGAAAAAGCCGAACGGAATGGCGAGGGGAAGAGGAACATCGGCCAGTACCATATAAGCCGGCCCCGTTACGATATTCTTTTTGGGACGGACTTTCGCTTGGGTTAATTGCAGATAAAAGTGCGGGTGATCGTGATTGTCGCATGTCGTGTAACGTCCGCTTTTCATGTAGAATTCGTCATTCTCCATTTTTTTAGTTTGTCCGCCTGTCAAGTAACCTTCGCCTTGTTGGGTGACAATATTGGTAATATATCCCTTTTTTGTCTTGAAATTATAATTCATGGTTTCCGATTCGTACTCTCCGCTTTTATCCTTGAAAACGGGACGGCCCACTATATCTCCCACAGAGTCGGGACGACCCACGGCGTAGACTAAGCTACTGTCCATGTTCATCTCGATTTGATCTGCGTTGAGCTCCATGCCATCGAACTGTACTACCCCTTTTCCATACATGTACACCTCGTTACCGTGGGTGAAAACGATAGAATCGTTGGCCTTGTAATCGACAACCGAAGTCAAACCGGCTTTCTTTTTCTTGGGTGAGACAGAATCATTGGCAAGCGAATCGACTCCTAACGAATCCGATTGTAACGAATCTTTGGAAATACTGTCTAAAAGTGTTATCGGTTTATTTGATAATAAAGTAGCACTATCTTTGCTCGTGGTGGAATCGAGTGAAGTCACTTCGCTATAAGACGGATGCCTGTCTTGTGCGATGAGCGACACAAACAGTGAGGAGCATAGAAGAGATAAAAGTATAGCGTATTTTTTGCTGTCTTTTGGCATCCGGCTGTCAATCTGTAATCAACTCGCAAAAATACACATTTTCCATGACTTATCGGCGTTTGGGCTTTATTTAATATATTTTATTCAATGTTCAGAGTATCTTCTTTTTATTGATTGTGTAGGTTTCTATAAAAACAGAGTGGCCATTTCGTCGAAACGGTGTAGAGACGCATCGCCATATTTAGCAACGCTTTTACGAACTTTATCGAACGGTTTTTCTTGGTCGGGAGTAGATTTCGAATAAAACTTGTCGGCGAAGCAAACGAGTTTTTCTTCGAGACTTATAGGGCACATGTCACGGTGTGGAAGCGGGAGGTTTTGGGAGACGATGTCATCGACCGTCAGTCCGGTTCCTGTGTGTCGTTCACAAACGAGAGCGTGTTTGGGATATCCTTCGTTTCGAAGAAGCTCGGCTCCTATAATGCCGTGACGGATATAGGGCTCTTCTCCTGTACAGTAAATCGAAGGAGCATGGGTGAGGTATACACCGATGTCGTGAAGCATGGCGGCTTCGTAAACAAAGTCCGAATCGATATTTAATTCCGGGTGGGCTTGGGCTAGTTTCAGGGCTTTTTCGGCAACCAGTTTGCTATGGGACCATACGCTGTTATAAAGAGGCGTTCCGGGTTGATAGTATTTTTCGAAGATTTGTTGGATATTCATGGTTGTCACTGAAAAAATGTGTTATAAAAGCGACAGCCCGAAAGAGTGTCTCTCCGGGCTGCCGTTGTATAATCTTGTAGTTATTCTACGATAGTAATCCATTTGTGAGTATCGGGTTCGTCGCCATATTGTATAGCGCGTAACTTATTGTATAGCTTTTCGCAAATAGGTCCGGGTTTACCGTCTTTGGAGAAAATATACGATTTGTTTTCATCGAGGTCGTCTATACGGGCGATAGGACTGATGACGGCAGCTGTTCCACAAGCTCCCGCTTCGTCGAATGTCCCGATTTCATCTTCCGGTATTTGTCGTACTTCTACCGTCATGCCCATGTCTTCGGCAAGTTGCATGAGGCTTTTGTTGGTGATTGAAGGGAGAATGGACGTCGATTTCGGGGTGATATAGCTGTTTCCCCGAATGCCGAAGAAGTTGGCCGGGCCGCATTCGTCGATATATTTTTTCTCTTTGGCGTCCAGATAGAGTACGGCGGAATATCCCAGTTCATGGGCTTTTTCGCCAGCCACTAAACTGGCTGCGTAATTTCCTCCTACTTTGTAGCGTCCTGTTCCGAGTGGAGCGGCGCGGTCGTATTGACGGAGTATCGCCATAGGGGTAGGTTTGAAACCCTCTTTGAAATAAGGACCTACCGGAGATACGAAGACGATGAACAAATATTCTTTGGCCGGTTTGACTCCTACCTGTGCCGATGTTCCTATTAGTAATGGGCGTATATAGAGTGAAGCTCCGCTTTCGTAGGGAGGTACGAACCTTTCGTTCTTCTTGACTACGGTTAGTATGGCTTCGTTAAACTTCTCTGTGGGCAGTTCGGGCATCATGATTCCCCGGCAGGAACTTTGCAAGCGAGCTGCATTCTCGTCCATACGGAAAATGCGGATTTTTCCGTCTTTACCCCGAAAGGCTTTCATTCCTTCGAATGCCTCTTGTCCGTAATGAAGGCAAGTGGCCGCCATGTGTATTTCGAATGTTTGTGAGCTGGTAACTGTAATGTCGCCCCATTTCCCGTCTTTGTAAATACACCGTACATTATAGTCGGTAGGCATATAGCCGAATGACAGGTTTGACCAATCGATACTTTCCATTGTTTCGGTTTTTAAGTTTAACTTTATAGGGACAAAGTTAAACTATTTCATGAAATATTGAAACAATGTTTAAGGTTTTATTTTTGTAATATCGATTTGAAGTAAAAAGGATATATTAAAGAGCAATCTTTTGTGTTTGTCCCTCTATTTTAACTAAATAAATACCTCGGACACCTATTTTTAATTCAGAGAGGCCGGGATTGATGGTCCGGTCGGTTACGATCTGTCCTAATATCGTGTAGACTATTACCTGTACTTTGCGTGGGGTACGAATATAAATGCTTCCGTCCTTGCTCGAAACCTCTATGGGGGCTTCTTGGACGGGTTCATTTTGACGGTTGTCGTCGATCTTCCAGATCTCTTTCTCCATAGTTGTTTGAGCTACGGCCGTTGGAAGGACGAAGCCACTGAATACTAACGCGAAAAAGACTGCGTAAAGATACTTCATAACAACACTATCTAAAAATAGAATGTCTTGCAAATCGATATGTTTCACTCGATTATGCCAGTATGGCATCTATTTATATCTCTTGCAAAGATAGCTCTTTTTTGTAGTATTGTATAGGATAAGGCGTTAAATATGATGGGTATGCTCTTTAAAATTTGTAAGTCCGCTTAGGATTTTTGGGAAACCAGCCCTTTTGCACGCGTTTTTCTTGTTCGAAGATTTCTTTAATCGACCAAAAAGAAGAAAAGGCAAAAACACCCAACAAGGACGATATAACTACATTTTCGATGCATAGAGACGATATCACGCCTGCTATCCCCAAAAATAAAAATAACCACCAACAACGAGTACTCCAATAGTATTCGGCTTTGACGACTATGGGGTGGAACATTCCGATGATTAGAAATGTGCAGATTCCAATAACGAGGCCTTGCAGATGATTGTCGATTATAAAATCCATTGTGTAAAGATTAAAAGTTCTAATAAAAGATAATATCGTCTGTTTTGCATTTTATGCAAAGATAGTGTAAACTATAAGCCAAAGCAAGTTTGGTGAATTAGATTGGGTTCTCGGTGGTTCCTATCTTTTGAAACAGTAAAAATTCCCGATTGAAAATAGAACTTTCGATCGGGAATTTGGTTCATAGTAAATCAAATTTCTTTGAAACAACTCCTCGGTGCTTGACAGACCGGACATTTGAAATCGTCTGGCAATTCTCCTTCGTGAATGTATCCGCATACTTCGCAAATGTACTTTTTTCCAGAGTTTGGTTTCGGATCTTCTGGGGAAACATTTTCCTCCTTGATGTAGGTCGGTGCGTTTTTGGGAGCTTTTCCTTTAATTACATGGTGATAGTAGGCGTAAGTCATAGGAGTACCATTGTCGGGAATGGTATTGAGGACGCGGGCAAAAATTACGTCGTGAGTTTCGTTGTCGGCAATGTGCAATACTTCGCAGATAATATGTCCCGAAAATTTCCCTGATAAGATGGGGACATCGTTTTGCCACTCATAATCGTAATTTGTGTATTTGTTTCGGTCTCGACCGCATTGAAACCCGAAAGTAGTGATTAAAGATGTGTCGCTTTCTTCTGCGAGAATAGCTAAGCTGAATTTCCCATGTCGTACGATTATATCGTGGGTATAATTGTTTTTGTTCATGGAAATAGCGACAATGGGATTTTCACTGGTTACTTGAAAACAAGTATTTATGATACACCCCGTAGGGCGGCCGTTGTCATTAGTGCCTACGACATATAGCCCGTAGGTGAGGTTTCGTAATGCTGTAATATCCATAATTAAAGAATATCGGTCTACCCGATAAGGGCAGACCGATGGGTTGTTTTGAGATTTTTGAAACTGAATTTTAATAGTTATTTTTCTTGCGTTCGAAGAAGGCTTGCGGGTGAGCGCATGCGGGACATACTTCGGGTGCTTTTTTGCCACGGAACACATATCCGCAGTTGCGGCATTGCCATTCGATTTCTTCGCTGTCGGAGAACACGGTTCCGTTTTCGATGTTTGATAACAGTTTGCGATAGCGTTTCTCGTGTTCTTCTTCTACTTTGGAGACGTTACGGAATGTGTGTGCGATAGCGGGGAATCCTTCTTCGTCGGCGATTTTGGCAAATTCGGGATAAAGATCTACCCACTCTTCGTTTTCACCTTCTGCTGCCGCTTTCAGGTTTTCTGCGGTTGTTCCGATTACGCCGGCAGGGTAGGAGGCTGTGATTTCGACCATACCGCCTTCGAGAAATTTAAAGAACTTTTTGGCATGTTCTTTTTCCTGTTCGGCTGTTTCCATGAAAATGGCGCTGATTTGTTCATAACCTTCTTTTTTTGCTACGCTGGCAAAAAAAGTGTAACGAGTACGAGCTTGCGATTCTCCGGCGAAAGCTTTCAATAAGTTCTGTTCTGTTTTTGTTCCTTTAATACTACTCATAGCATTCTTTGTTTTTGATGTGTTTTTAATTCTGGTACAAATATAATTAGAATAATTCTAAAATTGAAATACTTCTAATTAAAAAACGATTATTTAAGAAAGTTTTATAATTATGGGTAAAGATAAAAATTTTTTGTGAATAAACAAAGATTACAAAGGGAATAAGACAGGTATGATTTTTAAGTGAAAAAATTTGTTCGCGACAGGTTTTTAGGTGTTGTAAAAAATATAAATGGATATGTTCTAAAACATTTTAAATGTACGGTTTGCCCATAGAATAACGATAAATCGTATTTTATATATTATTGTTATAGTGAAATTGTGACATTTTTGTTGCTGTATATATTCATTCTTTTTTTATTTTTGTGACTAAAATAAGATAGAGGCATTTGGAACATACCGATGTTATGTTTCGAATGAATCACAAAAATGCTCCACCATGATAGTAGAAAAATTGCCGGGGACAGATGCGCGGCTATATGCCCTTGTTGCACCGTTAGTTATGAGTGTTCCCATTATTCGTCAGAACAATAATTATCCGTTTAAAACCTCTCGTAAACACCTTTGGTTCATCGCTTTGGAACGAGGTGAGGTAAAAGGTTTTATGCCTGTTGAAAGAAAAACTGCGGGAGCTTGTATCGATAATTACTATTTGGCGGGAGATTCTTCCGAATTGTTGACTTCTCTTATCGAAAAAGCGAAAGAAGAGTTTGCCCAAGACTGCACTCTTTATGCGATTTCTCATGTTCGGCATGTTGATGCCTTTCGGGCGTGTGGATTTTCTGAATTGAAAACGTGGAAATTGTATGTAAAAATGGTGTATGAGGCAAATGGAGAATCTGAGAAGCAGTGTGTATGAAGTCGTTTTGGAGCGATTGAATCGGATATTTTCCGATTTTGATAATGTGTATGTTTCTTTTTCGGGAGGAAAAGATAGCGGTGTGCTTCTTAATTTATGTATCGATTATATTCGCCAGAATAAATTGAATCGTAGATTGGGGGTATTTCATATCGACTATGAAGTCCAATATGAGGAGACGACGCGTTATGTAGACAGAGTATTGGCATCTAATTCCGATATATTAGATGTATATAGGATTTGCGTCCCGTTCAAGGTTACGACGTGTGCTTCGATGTATCAAAACTATTGGCGCCCGTGGGAGGACTCTATGCGCCCGTTATGGGTAAGAGAAAAACCAGAAAACTGTTATACGAAAGAAGACTTCGATTTTTATACAGATGATTTATGGGACTATGAGTTTCAGATTAAGTTCGCCGAATGGTTGCACAAGCGGAATGCAGCTCGCAGGACTTGTTGTCTCATCGGCATTCGCACACAAGAAAGTTTCAATCGTTGGCGCACGATTCATAGCGATAAGAATTACAGGAAGTATAAAGGTTTGAAGTGGATTCGTGAGATGAAATATGGCATTTGCAATGCCTATCCCATACACGATTGGCTGACGACCGACGTGTGGGTCGCTAACGGCCGGTATCATTGGGATTATAACAAGCTGTACGATCTCTACTATCGAGCTGGGGTCCCGTTGGATAAGCAAAGGGTGGCCAGCCCGTTTATATCGCAGGCCATATCGAGCCTCCGTTTGTATCGTGCGATAGACCCGGATATGTGGGGGAAAATGGTAAGTCGGGTCAATGGGGTGAATTTTGCCGGATTGTATGGGAATACATCTATGATGGGCTGGCATTCTATCAAACTTCCACCCAATATGACATGGGAAGGATATTTGGATTTTTTGTTGAAAACGCTTCCGGAAAACACTCGTAAAAATTACCAGCGAAAATTGTCGGTGAGTATGAACTTCTGGCGGGATAAAGGGGGGTGTCTGGCAGATGAAACCATTCGAAAGCTGGAAAAGATGGGAATTCCTATTACCGTAGGTGACCATTCCAATTACAGGACCGAGAAAAAACCTGTACGAATGGAATATTTAGACGATATTGATATCCCCGAATTTAAAGAACTCCCCACATTTAAACGCATGTGTATATGTATTCTTAAAAACGATCATACATGCAAATACATGGGCTTTTCTTTGAATAAGGCCGAGAAAGAACAAAAAGAACGAGTGATGGAAAAATATAAAGCATTGATTTGAAAAATGGAAGAGTATAAAAGTCCGGTTTACAATGTGATTGCTGTTCCCGTGGAAAAAGTGGTCGCCAATACGTATAATCCGAATATTGTTGCTCCGCCCGAGATGAAATTACTCGAACTTTCTATTTGGGAGGACGGATATACGATGCCCTGTGTGTGTTATTATATTCCGGAGAAAGACCAGTATGAACTGGTCGACGGGTTTCATCGCTATAAAGTTATGAAAACCTCCAAGCGTATATATGACAGGGAAAAGGGTTTGTTGCCGGTGGTGGTGATAGATAAAGACCTTTCGAACAGAATGGCTTCTACCATACGGCATAATAGGGCGAGAGGTACGCATTGTATCGAATTGATGTGCGAAATTGTTTCGGAGTTGACGAAAGCCGGTATGTCCGATAGCTGGATTATGCGGAATATTGGTATGGATAAGGACGAATTATTACGGTTTAAACAAATATCCGGGTTAGCCGAATTATTTGCCGATAAGGAGTTTAGCTTGACGAAAGAGATATAAAATAATTATTTATTGTTGTTATACTGGATTTTGGGTCGTTGATGCATTTATAAACTGATTATAATTCCAAAGAATATACATACCTCCGGCATATCTTCTTATTTCTGTTTAAGGCAAAGATAGCGAAAGGCGAGTGCAGATGCAAACGGAAATCTCATTTCCGATTTGACTATGCCGAACCGCAGCCTATCTTCATACTCACAAAAGCAATATAATGCAATAAGACAGGAGGATATTTCTTTCTGATAACTTTGATAGAAACAAAAAACAGAGCCTTTATTAAAGGCTCTGTTTTTTAGAAAGATAGATGATTATACATTACATAATACCTCTTTCGCGTAATTTCAATTGCCATTTCCAAGCAGAAGCAAGCGTGTCTTCGATGCTTTCTTGTGCTGTCCAGCCTAGAACTTTATTCGCTCTTTCAGGGTTAGCCCACACTTGTTCTATATCGCCTTCTCGACGTCCTACTATTTTGTGAGGAACTTTTACCCCCGTAGCTTTTTCAAATGCAGAAATTAGTTCGAGCACGGAAACCCCTCGCCCCGTACCGAGGTTGAATATCTCGATAGCTTCGGGCGATTTATTTTCAAGCATACGATTCATGGCTGTCACATGAGCTTTTGCAAGATCTACGACGTTGATGTAATCGCGAATGCAAGAACCGTCGGGAGTATGATAATCGTCGCCGAATACGCTCAATTCTTTGCGAATACCGATGGCGGTTTGGGTCAAGTATGGGATAAGGTTTTGGGGAACGCCGTTGGGCAGTTCTCCTATTTCGGCGGTTGGGTGTGCCCCTATCGGGTTGAAATAACGGAGAATGATCGATTTGAAAGGAGCGCTGGCATGAATGGTATCTTTAATAATTTCTTCGCAAATCTGTTTGGTATTGCCGTAGGGCGATAAGGCGGGTTTGATAGGAGCCGATTCGTCTACCGGTAAAACGTCTGGTTGTCCGTAAACGGTACAAGACGATGAAAATACGATTCCTTCTACGCCATATTCCGGCATTAAAGTTAATAAATTAACAAGAGACATTAGATTGTTGCGGTAATAGAGCAAAGGTTTTTGAACCGATTCGCCCACTGCTTTGCTCGCCGCGAAATGTATGATCCCTTTTATTCCGGGATTCTCTTTAAAAAGCTGATGCAAAGCCTCCATATCGGTACAGTCGGCTTGAACGAACGTAGGACGTTTGCCTGTGATACGTTCGATTCCGTCGAGTACTTCGATGTTAGAGTTGGATAGATTGTCGATGATGACAACTTCGTAACCTGCATTTTGCAGTTCTACTGTGGAATGAGACCCGATGTATCCCGTTCCTCCGGTAACCAAGATTTTTCCTTTCATGGTGGTTGGTGTGTTTAAATTCTTTATTATGAATTGCAAAGATACAAAAAGGTGAGTGTAAAGACAAACGGAAATTCTATTTCCGATTTGGCTATGCCGAGCACCTATCTTCATAGTGACAAAGATAGCGAAAGGAGAGCGGAGAAAAAACGCTTCCCCGATTTTTTGTTTCGAGAGGAATAATTTCGTAAAGGCTTGTGGGTAAGAAAATAAAATGTTAACTTTGCCCCGCTTTTTGAAAATTCCGTGTGATGGGAAATTAAGGAGCAGTGAAAGCTTAATTTTGAGTAACACAAAACAACACAACGATGAAAACATTTCAATTAAATGGTACGGCCCGTACCGATTTGGGCAAGAAAGCAGTAAAAGGTTTGCGTAAGCAAGGATTGATTCCCGCAGTGCTGAATGGTGGCGAGTTGGTAGAATTGCCTTATCAGGGAGCGCTCAAACCCTGTGAAAAATTGGTAGAACTTCCCGGTGGTAAAAAAGGTATTATCGTTACCGATTTCACTGTGACTAAGGATGCCGTTCGTAAATTGGTTTATACTCCCGATATTTTTGCAGTCGAGTTGACTATCGATGGTGAAAAAAAGATGGCGGTATTGAAAGATTTGCAATTCCACCCTGTGACCGATGCTATTCTGCATATGGATTTCTTGGAAGTATCCGATAAGAAACCCGTTGTTATGGAAGTTCCGGTTCAACTCGAAGGACACTCTGAGGGTGTACGTGCCGGTGGTAAATTGAGTTTGTCGATGAGAAAACTGAAAGTAAAAGCCATCTATTCCAATATCCCCGAACGTTTGGTAATCAATATCGACAATTTGGGATTGGGTAAAACCTTGCAAGTGGGAGAACTCCATTTCGAAGGTTTGGAATTGATGAACGCCAAGAATGCCGTAGTTTGTGCGGTTAACTTGACTCGTGCCGCTCGTGGTGCGCAAGCTGCCGCTAAATAACGATCGATAAACCTGTTTTATTGATGAAATATCTGATTGTAGGGTTGGGGAATATCGGTTATGAATACGAGAATACCCGACATAACATAGGATTCAGAGTATTGGACGCCTTAGCTAAGGCGT
>NZ_JAIJHU010000150.1:0-1120 GCF_022723415.1 Barnesiella sp.
AACTTCCATTTCAGTTGTTTTATTAACACCTACCTCATGAACAGCTGTTTCAATTTGAATCGTTGGAACATCAACTTTTTGATAGTCAGGTGCTGTAGGTTCTTTCTCATAATTAGGTGCTTCTGGTGGTGCTGGTTTGGTAATGGTATGTGCTTTAACATTTGAATTAAAAGCAAACCAAACATAGCCTCGACCTTCCGAAAGAATATTAAAGTTAATATTACCTTCAGCACGTCCAGCAATAGCTCCGTAATATTCTAACGGACTACCATCAACATCCCAGTCGCTAACATCAAATTTTGAACCATCTCCTACAAAAGAATTAGAAGTAGAGGCATGATACGTGCCATTAGGTTGAGCTTGAATCGACGAACCTGCAATCGGAATCATTGTCCCAGAAAAATCTGATACTCCTTCCCAATCACCATTATTTGGGAAAGAAGCATTTAGAGATGAAAAGCTAATAAGCGACCCCGTTGGATCAATTAAATTACCATTTTCATCATAGAATTTGACATCCATATTTAATTTGAAATACTTATCACCATTCAAATAATGTAACGTTCTAGTTGGATCATTTTCAAAAGTTGCTAGTAAGCGATCACCGTAAGCAGAATCAAGTAAAGTATAAGTGAAAACAACTTTCTTAATAGGCTTACCGTTCACTGATGAATTTAAAATATTAGTATACGTTACTGTTACTGATTGCCCTTTTTGAAGAACGTATAAAACTCCTCCACCTGTATTTTTTAGGGCTTGTACCGTTTCTGGTCGCATACCTGCTGTGATTTCTTTTATTTCTTGTTCAGTAGCTGGTTTCTTGTTAACCGTGTGATTAGCCTGTGGCTCTGATTGGAAAATCAAGTTTTGAATACTTGGTTTGGTTAGATACCCATCTTTATCCTTATTGGCTTCCATTTCAGCCATATACTTAGCTAAATTCTTATCATAATCAGCTTTAGCAGCTTCATATTCGGCTAACTTCTTATCATAATCAGCTTTCAATTGAGCATTATGATCATTAACTTTTTGAACTTCAGCATCATACTTAGCTTTCAATTCAGCATTCTTCTTGTCAATCTCTTGAATTTTAGCTTTGATTTCAGCTAGTTTCTTATTA
>NZ_JAIJHU010000022.1:0-43605 GCF_022723415.1 Barnesiella sp.
TAATAATTATGGGAAGTATAGCGGGGAAGAGGCTGTTGTCGATAAGATGGCAGACATGCTTATGTCTCACGGTCATGAGGTGGCGTTTTATCGCCGGACAACCGAGGGGGTAAGAGAATCGGCCGTTGGGAAGATAAAGGGATTCTTGTCGGGGATTTATTCATCGTCCGGAGTGCGAGGTATGCGGGATGCCTTGCGACGGGAACGTCCCGATATTGTGAGTGTGCACAATCTGTATCCGTTTATCAGTCCGGCTGCACTTTTCGAGTGTAAAAAGGCCGGAGTTCCGATCGTTATGACTATACATAATTTCCGATTGATTTGTCCCACGGGATTATTTATGCGTGATGGTTTGCCGTGTGAAGTGTGTTTGGAGCGAGGTAATGAGTGGAGTTGTGTACGATATAACTGCGAATGTAGTCGATTAAAATCGATTGGATATACCCTTCGCAATGTATATGCCCGTTGGACAGGTGCTTATCGAAAGAATGTAGCTGCGTTTGCTTGCATTACCGATTTTCAACGACAGAAGTTGA
This sequence comes from Barnesiella sp., assembly GCF_022723415.1. Lineage (NCBI taxonomy): Bacteria > Pseudomonadati > Bacteroidota > Bacteroidia > Bacteroidales > Barnesiellaceae > Barnesiella > Barnesiella sp. The sequence continues at coordinate 537 of NZ_JAIJHU010000022.1, forward strand.
TCGCTGCCGGATATGAAGCCGAAAGGGTAACGGTTATTCCGAATGGTATCGATGCTCCGGCCTCGTATGATTTAACCGGGGGTAATTATGTGGCGTACATCGGGCGATTGAGTTATGAAAAAGGATACGACTTATTGATAGAAGTAGCTCGCAGAAACCCGTCTATTCCGTTTCGATTTGCCGGGGCTAAGCGGGAACAAAGCGATATGGAGATTCCCGGTAATGTCGAGTTCATGGGATATTTACAGCAGGAAGAGCTTTCGGACTTTATTTGTCATTCCCGTTTTGTCGTGATGCCCAGTCGCTGTTACGAGGGGTTCCCTATGGCTATTCTTGAAGCTGCTTGTTACGGTAAACCTACTATCGGGCCGGCTCATGGTGGTTTTACCGAGATTATCGGTCGGGGAGAGCAGGCGATAGGAGACTTGTTCGAGCCTAATAATCTAGATGATTTGGAGCGAAAAGTGGTATCGTTGTGGAACCGTCCCGACGAGATTGCCCGATTGGGTGAGAAGGCTTTCGAGAAACTGAAACGGGAATATTCGTCGGAAGTAATTTATCAAAAATGGGATAATCTATTTCAAAAATTAATAAAAGAGTAATTATGCAAGAACAATTTAGGGGGGGGGCAAAAATCGTGCCAAAATAATTTAGGGAGAGATTCTAATATAGAATTGTTACGATTGGTATGTATGCTGTTCATTTTGTTGCATCATTTTATTGTTCATGGGTCGGAGTTTGTTACTGCTCCATCTGTATGGTTAACAATAATGAATAGTTTTTTGGTAATTGCTGTTGATTGTTTTGTTTTAATATCTGGATATTTTGGAATAAAAGCGAAGTGGAAAGGTTTTATTCATTTGTATGTATTGTGTGCCTTTTATAGTGTGTTTTTAACCTTATTTTCATTTTATGAAACAGGCCAATTTTCTATAAAAGAATTTCTCTTTTCATTTTTAGTCTTTTCCAATTCTAAATGGTGGTTTATACAATGTTATGTTTATTTGTTTATTCTGTCTCCGATATTGAATATTGTGATTGATTCAATTTCTAAAAATAGGAAAGTATTTATTGCTTTATTGTTGATCGGTTCAATTTTGACTTTTTATTTCGGATATTTATGGAAAGGAAGTATTAATCAAGATGGATATAATGTGATGAATTTTATTTTCCTTTATTTTATAGGACGATTTGTTGCCTTGTATATTGGATTTATTAAAATACGGTTTAGCATTGCATTATATTTAATGAATGTAGCTGTAATTTCTCTTATTGGAATAAGCATTTTACTGATGAATATCAATGTAAAATGGGTTTCTTTATTGTGCTTTCCTTATAATAGTCCATTTGTTATTTCAGCTGCTATTGCTTTTTTTCTATTGTTTAGAAGTCTAACATTTAAAAACTGTTATGTGAACTGGATGGCTTCGTCTGCTTTATCAATCTATTTGATACATGAGCATAATTACATTTCTTGTAAATTATATAATTATATAAATTCGTTAAGTAATATGGCTGATAGTAATTATATATTATTTATAAATTTATTGTTTTTGGCCTTGATTATTATGGTGGCCTGTATTTTAATAGATAAGTTACGGATGTTTATTACCAATCCAATAGAGCGCTTGATTCTTAAAATCAATTGGGATGGGTATACAAATAAATTAGTTACAAAGATTGATAATTGGATTGGTTGAAAAAATATTGAATTTAATATGAAACAATTATGCAAGAACAATTTAGGGGGGGGGCAAAAATCGTGCCAAAATCGAATAATAGGGCTGGATTTAGTTCGAAGCTGTGCGATATTATTTGTGATAGCAGGCCATTTTTTTGTCTTGAATACTCCATTTAAAAATACAGATTTTGGAGGTTTTTCGATGTTTTTGCAGGCAATGTTCATTCCGTTATTTATGACGGGAGTTCCGTTATTTCTTCTGTTGACCGGTTATTTGAATGCTAATAAAACAGTATCGAAACGGTATTATAAAGGCTGTATTCGGGTACTGGCTTCTTATTTTCTGTTTTCGCTCCTTACGATTTTGTTTCGTAAATATTATTTACAAGAGGATTTGACTTGGGCAAAATGGATTTTGAAGATATTCGATTTTTCGGCTATACCATATGCATGGTATATCGAGATGTGGATAGGATTGTTCCTCTTGACACCGTTCTTGAATATGTTGTATAAAGCAATACCTACTCGGTGGCAGAAACAGGTTTTGATATTGACATTGTATGTGATGACGGCATTGCCCGATTTGTTGAATCGGTATGGACTACATTGGGTTCCCGGATTCTGGGCTTCGTGCTATCCGTTGACATTTTTCTTTGCCGGCTCTTATATTCATGAGTATAAACCACGATTTGAAAGTTGGAAGTTGTGGATTGTGATTTTGTTATTGTGCCTGATAAATCCTGTATTTAATTCATTGTTCGTACATAATCATACGCTTATTCAAATTGCGGGAGGCCCGTGGGGTGTATTTGGAACGGTTATTGCTATGGCATTTTTTCTGCTGTTTTATCAGACCGATTTCAAATTACCGGTATTGCGTAAAAGTTTGACAAAGATTTCGCTTTTGTCTCTCGATATGTATCTATGTTGTTATCTGTTCGACGCAATGGTTTATCCCTATTTCATGGAACACTATTTTGTGAATCAGTCGCAATTTGGGATCTATTTCTTTGTTATTGTTCCCATATTGTTTATTGGCTCATTCTTATTGGCTTGGGTGAAAGAGGGTACATTCTGTTTGGTGAAAAGGTTGATGTAAAAATTTGTACAGTTTTAATTTTTTCTATTTTCTTCTTAGTGAAATTACGAGAAGCCGGGACTTTTGAATCGTAAGCAAGAGGCATATTGTCGTAGATTGTATTTCAGTAAATATTTCTCTGCTTCTGTGATTCCCGTGTTTGGGAGGGGAGAATGGTGTGAAAAAGATTCGGAACGGTGGAGTAGATAGGGAATAACGAGGGATTATATTTCAAGTAGAGTAATACATTTACAAACCGAGTAAATAAGTCATCGATGGGCTCGGTCTGAAATCAAACAAGCGGGTAAGATTGTTTTATAGTCGGGATAGGGGAGTTCCGACAGTCACTTTATATATCAATTTTTATGGAGAATTATTTCAATATCAGGTATGAGTTTGATAAACGAGCTGTTTTACAGGCTATCGACGAAGCGTTGTTATTGGGGAAGCCGGGATATATATGTGTCTCGGACGGGGTTATTTTAAGTACGGTAAACCGGGACCCGGATTACAGACAGGTTGTAGATGGAGCGATGTTCTCTATTTGTGATAGTGGTTATGTACCCTTGTATTTGCGATGGATTTATGGTATAGAACGTCACCAGTATTGCGGAAGCGAGATTTTTATGGATATTGTCCATATGAAGCGATATAAAATGGCTTTTCTTGGAACGACGCAAGCGACTTTAAACGGGCTGCAAAATAACTTGTCGGAGATAGATCCACGAATTGCAAACATGTGGTTTTACTCATTACCTTATAAGAGAGTTGAAGAGTTTGACTATCCGGCTATTGCCGAGATGTTGGAAAAAGATGGCTCCGAGATTATTTGGATTGCATTGGGTGCTCCCAAGCAAGAGATATTTATGAGCAAATTAAAACCCTATTTGAAACGAGGGGTGATGATCGCTGTGGGAGCGGCATTCAAATTTTATAGCGGAACCGATGTGAACAGGGCTCCTTATTGGATGGTGCGGGCTCATTTGGAATTTTTGCACCGAATTTATTGCGAACCGAAAAAGCAAATAGGGCGTTGCTCGATGATTGTGGAATCTCTGCCTAAATTGCTTTATCAAGAGTGGAATCGCAAGCGAAAACGTAAAAAATTGGCGGGAAAAACCGAGTGATTGATTCGAGGAAGTAGGCCGGTAGAGCCGAATTTGAAAATTTGACACTACATTTATCTTTTGTTATATTTATGGAATATAAGAAGCTGTTTTAAATTTATTCCGAGACAGGGGCTCAACATGGCCGGAACATACCTGCTTGCAATGATAATATTATTTCTCAATAAATTTAAAACAGCTTCTAAGATGAGTCTTATCAAAAGGCCTAAGCGAGCTTAACTTTTTTGCTTTCGACTTTCGCTATATTTGTAGAATATAGGATACGGTTCGGCAGAGTCAAATCGGAAATGTGATTTCCGTTTGCCTTTGCAATCACCTTTCGCTATATTTGTAAAATGAAGGAATTGCTTCGGTAAGGAACTCGAATAAGCTCGTTTTTTGCATTCGGCTATATTTTTATGGTGACATTATAAATAGATGAAATAATCAATAAAAGCGAATAAATACAGTTATGAAAACAGCGCTAATTACCGGTATTACCGGGCAAGATGGATCATTTCTTGCAGAATTTTTATTGGAAAAGGGCTATGAAGTGCACGGAACGATCCGTCGGTCTTCGGTAGACTACCGTGAACGTATAGCCCATTTGGAAGGTCGGCCTCATTTCCATTTGCATTATGCCGATTTAGGAGACTCGATGAGTCTGATTCAGGTGGTCGGGAAAGTAAGGCCCGATGAAATATATAATTTGGCAGCTCAAAGCCATGTACAAGTGTCATTCGATGCCCCGGAATTTACAGCCGATGTAGATGCCACCGGTGTGCTTCGCATTCTTGAAGCCGTCCGCCAATGTGGTTTGGCCGAAACTTGTCGCATTTATCAGGCTTCGACGTCGGAGTTGTATGGTAAGGTAGAACAAGTTCCACAAAACGAACAGACTCCATTCCACCCGTACAGCCCTTATGCAGTGGCCAAGCTCTATGGATTTTGGATTGTCAAAGAGTATCGTGAGGCTTATAATATGTTCTGCTGTTCGGGTATCTTGTTTAACCATGAATCGGAACGTCGGGGGGAGACTTTCGTGACTCGTAAGATTACATTGGCCGCCGCTCGTATTGCACAAGGGAAACAAGAGAAGCTCTATTTGGGAAATCTTTCGTCGTTGCGAGATTGGGGATATGCCAAGGATTATGTAGAGTGCATGTGGCTCATTTTACAGAATGATAAACCGGAGGATTTTGTGATTGCCACCGGTGTACAGCATTCGGTACGGGAGTTTTGTCAGTTGGCATTCCATCATGTAGGTATAGAATTGGATTTTGTAGGCGAAGGGGAGAATGAAAAGGGAATAGATCGGGCGACCGGAAAGATCATTGTCGAGGTCTCTCCTGATTTTTATCGTCCTACCGATGTGGTGAATTTGTGGGGTGACCCGACGAAAGCGAAGAAAGAGTTGGGGTGGAATCCCATGAAGACCTCTTTTGAAGAATTGGTGAAGATTATGGTCGATGCCGACATGGCGAAAGTGGCGGTCGAGAGAGCCGGAGACGAGATTCGCATGAACTTGGCTGAATATCTGGAAAAGGGTATTGTTAAATAAGAAAAGAATCGGTATGGAAAAGAGTGCCAAAATATATGTAGCCGGACATCACGGATTGGTGGGATCGGCTATTTGGAAGAATTTGCAGGAAAAGGGTTACACCCATTTGATAGGTCGTTCTCATAAAGAATTGGATTTGCTCGACGGGGTTGCTGTGAAGAGATTCTTTGACGAAGAGCAACCGGAGTATGTGATTCTGGCGGCCGCTCATGTGGGGGGAATTATGGCAAACAGTATCTATCGGGCAGATTTTATCTATCAAAACCTGCAAATACAGCAGAATGTCATCGGTGAAAGTTTCAGACATGGAGTAAAGAAATTGTTGTTCTTGGGCAGTACTTGCATTTATCCGCGTGATGCTCGACAGCCGATGAAAGAGGATGCATTGTTAACTTCTCCGTTGGAATATACGAACGAGCCGTATGCGATTGCCAAGATTGCCGGTTTGAAAATGTGTGAAAGTTTTAATTTGCAATATGGAACCAACTATATTGCTGTAATGCCTACTAACCTTTATGGCCCTAACGATAATTTCCATTTGGAGCGAAGCCATGTGTTGCCTGCTATGATTCGTAAGATACATTTGGGAAAATGTTTAATGATGGACGATTGGGGTGCTGTTCGTAAAGATTTATCGTTGCGGCCAGTGGAGGGTATCGAGGGAACCGCCACGACAGGAGCTATTCTCACGGTGTTGGGTAAGTATGGTATTTATCCCGATTATGTGGAATTGTGGGGGACCGGGAAACCGTTACGTGAGTTTTTGTGGAGCGAGGAGATGGCCGATGCTTCGGTATATATTCTCGAACATGTCGATTTCTCTGATGTGAAAGGTGATAACCCGGAAGTAAGGAATTGCCATATCAATATCGGAACAGGTAAAGAAATAACCATAGCTGCTTTGGCTCATCGGATACGGGAAGTTGTCGGTTATGAAGGAGAGATTCGGTTCAATGCCGATAAACCGGACGGGACCATGCGTAAATTGACCGATGTTTCCAAACTACATGCTTTGGGGTGGCATCATAAAATCGAGATAGAGGAGGGGGTACAAAAGATGTACGATTGGTATATCGCAGACCACACGGATTTGTTTCGTTAAGATAGTTCTACCCAACATATAAAAAAGCCCAGAAAGATTGAGGTCTTTCTGGGCTTTTTTATATGTGACTTTTACAGAATATGACTTGGCTCAAAATAAAACGAATTTATTTTGAGCCCGTCTTCCGTAATGTTTTTTGTTGAAGCTGGTTAGTCTGTCCAGTTCATTAACTTACGGAGAAATGGAGTCAGTTCGTCAGCCATGCGTTGTTGTTGTAAAAGGCTGGGATGCCAACTTGCTCCGTATCCTAATTCTCCGGTTTGGGGAGTCATATCGAAACGATATACTTCTAGGTCTCCGGCTTTGTGAAGTGTATCGGAGAGTCGGTCGAGCGTATTTTTAACCAAAGACAACGACTCACCATGAAGCATACAGCCTGTAAGCCACACGATTTTGGCTTTTGGATAATTATTGCGTACTGTTTTATGGAAAGCGAGATAGGCATTATACAAACGATTCGTATCATAACCGGGCGTGCTGGTATCGTTTGTACCGAGGTTTATGCATACGACGTCTGGGATATATCGGGAGAAGTCCCAAATTTCGGAGGAATCATTGAAAAGAGTTTGATTATACATGGCTGGCATACAGTCAGGACTGCCTTCACGTGGCCCGTTATAATTTCGGTAGATACCTATTCCACTGCGAGCTATTGCAAAATGTTGGGCATAGAGGTTTCGGGCAGTGATTGCAGCGTAGGTGTAATAGTGATTTTCTGTTTCTTCGGTAAAGGGATCGGAGGCTTCAACACTCTCTATTCCGTATCCGCATGTGATGGAATTACCGATAAATTCGATTTTGCGTTGTGGAAGATTGGGCGGGAATACCAAGTTTTTCCCTTTGTCAAGCAAAAAGCCTTTGAATTCCGGTTGACGATGGAAAGCCTCTATTACATTCATGATAGTCACGGTATGAACCGTATCGTTTAGTGCAGAGGCAAGGGTAACGATCGAGTCGGAGGGGGAGTTGAATGAAATTTTGAAAGGGGCAGCATTGTCGATCTTTACCATAAAAAATCCACTCATGGGCTTGGCATACATTTTTAGAGATGTACCCCGGAATGAAGCCCGTATTTGAACCCCGGGATAATTGAAACGAATAGCATCCGGAGCTTTATGGCCGATACGACCTATGTATTGAATGTATCGGTGCGAGGGATTTATAAACTCTCCTTGCAAAGGAAGAGTTTTCGAGAAAGAGCTGAACCCTGTCCATAGCAGGGCGATAGCAAAGAAAAAAAGTTTTTTCATCGTTTTTTATGAGTATTATAAGGAAACAAAGATAATATTCTTTTGTAATTATTGCAATGGGTGAAATCGATAGAAATGCCTTCGTTTTTATAAAAAGAAAGAGGTATCCTCACGGACACCCCGTCTGAAATTATAAACATCAAAAATAAAAGTTCTTTATAGAATTAGTTTAGTGTCGAAGGTCTGTTATATGTTATAGAAAATAGTTTACTGGTTCCGTCGCCGTTATTGGTCGATAAATTGGAACTTTCGGCATTGTATCTTACAACGACGTTAATATCTGTGTCACTCGGATATTGAGGTAATTTGAAAGAAATATAGTCCGAGCTTTTGCTATCTTTGATATTCCCTTTTTCATATATGAGAAAGAGTGTATCTGTTTTAGCCTCTGGATTGTATAATTTAGGTTGGACTAGCTTCAAAGAACTCGGATCACCGTTTTCTACATCATGTTTGACATATGCAAAAGTCAATATCGTGTCGTCTTTGCGATAGCTTAGGAAAGGTTCTACACCATATAGTGTGGGCAATGTGTCACTAGCGAAAGAGGATATAGAATTATCGAATGTATAGTTTTTACAATCGAATTTATGTACCCCTGCAATCGTGGCATTGTATATACCTTGCGCCAATTGGGTTCCTTGATTATCGAAATCGATGGTCGTGGTAGCTAATATTCTGTCGCCTACTTCTAACCTTTCACCTTGTAATTCTGCGCTTGTCGCAGATATACCGGCTCGGTCTATAAACATATAGGAAGTTCCTGTCGAAGTTTTATAGATACTGCCCGTAGAGTATACAGATAAAGTATTTCCACCGTCACCTAAACAGCCGGAAAATGATAAAACGCCACAGAGTAAAATTAGAATAGATACAAGTTTCAATGTGTTCATTATTTTTTTGTTCTTAGTTTATAAATGTTGTTCGTTTAAAAGCCAGTTCTTATTCCCAACGTTAATCCAAAGTTGAAAGGTTTATCTTTCCATATATTGTGTATACTCGAATTATTCTCGATATAATATGTGATATGAGGCTCCAAATAAAGTTCCGTTTGCTTATACAGTGTGAGAGCCGCTCCTAATTTGGCCTGTACAGAGAATTGTACATTTTCATGTTCGAGCTTTTTATACCCAGACCCGGAGATTCCTTCGTCGTGTCCTTCGTCTTTCTGCTGTCCGGTAAGGTAAAAATCGACCTTTCCTCCCGCAGAAGCATAAAAAGATGCTCGTTTCACTCGGGCAAATCGATATATAATATCTATGGGAATACCTAAATAATGTAATTCTTGACTACCGTTTCCGTTGGTTGAATGATATTTGGAGTATAAATAAGTGTATATTATACCTGATTCTAACTCCCAATTTTTTGCCAAACTTTTGGAAACTGTGGCTCCCACAGATAATGGCATCTTGTGGTCAAATTCATAAACTGGATTCCTTCTTGCCGACATCATCATTAGCGGATTTCTCGTGCGAATAGCTTTGGCCGGATTCTTACTGTTTCCAGAGGTCGCATTGGATGCCATAAGTCCGAATTTTAGCCCATTGCTTTTACTCTTTTTCATCGGTTCGGTAATTGCAAGATCGGCCTCTTTCAGTTTTTTGCCGTCATTTTCGAAATCTTCTAACTTTTTCCGATAGGATTGTGAATCGTATTGTTCTGATTTTGTATTATTAGCTCTGTTTTCTACTTGGGATTCATTCATTTTATTCGTTTCGACGATTTCAATTTTTGAGTCTGTTTGAGTTTCTTGCTTTGTTTGACTCTGAGACTGATGCGATGAAACCGGTAAAAATTTGGGTGTCTCTACCGAAGGAGATTCAATACTTGAATGAAGATTTGAAATAGAAGGTTGTGTTATTGTGGGAGCTGTGTAATCCTCATTAACAGCGAGAGGTGCGGATATTTCTTTATCTGGATATTGCCATAAAGCCACCGTAACGATAACACCCATAACGATTGCAGCGGCCGAATACCACATGATACGACGATAGAGGGGTACTTTATTGGGTACTCTTTTAGGCAATCTCGACTCAATACCCGACCACATGGCATCCGGAACATCGGATTCATGTTGTACCAGTTTGGTACGTATTGCTTTTTCGAAATTCTGATCGTCTATCATTAATAGATTGTTATCAATACCTGTTTATTTTAATTCTTTAATCCATTTTTGCAGCAATCTTTTTGCCCGTGTATACTGCGATCTCGAAGTACTTTCATTGATGTTTAAAGTCTCGGCTATTTCTCTATGTGAATAGCCTTCGATAGCAAACATATTGAAAACCGTCCGAAAGCCCGGAGGTAGTTGCGCGATGAGTTCCATCAATTCATCGGCCGATATTTTTTCTACGGCAGAGTAGTCGGCCTCTTGCTGTGGTTCTAACGCATCTAACTCGACTCCGTTTCTTAACAGATCGTTTTTGCGTAAAGCCTCTAATGCCGTATTGACAAAAATGCGCCGCATCCATCCTTCAAAAGAACCTTCGTAACTGTAACTCCGTATGGAAGAAAAAACTTTGATAAATCCGTCTTGCAAAAAGTCTTCTGCCATTTCTCGATTATCGGCATAACGCAAACAAACCGACATCATTTTGCGAGCAAAAGTTTCGTAAAGTAACTTCTGCGCTCGAACGTCGTTGTTTTTACAAGCTTCTATCAGCTCTTTTTCATTCATACCGATTTACTCGGCCTGAGTTACTTCTACATTAAATAGATGTAATCAAACCCTTTTTTGCTGCATGAGATAAAAAATAATATAGCAGTTCTTTGTTAAATAATATTATATCAAAGAACCGCTAAGTGAGGGAATAGACCAGTCTTCTCACTCCAATTTATGAATAATCAGCCCAGATCTTAATTTAGGTTCGAACCATGTTGTTTTGGGTGGCATTATGTTACCCGTATCCGCTATGTCCATCAGTTGTTTCATCGATACCGGATATAGAGCCAAAGCCATTTTCATTTCACCGCTGTCGACTCGGTGTTGCAATTCTTCGAGTCCCCGGATTCCTCCGACGAAATCGATTCGTTTGTCCGAGCGTAAATCTTTTATACCCAAAATATCCCTGAGAATTAGGTCGGAAGATATAGTTACATCGAGTATTCCTATGGGATCGTTATCGTCGTATGTACCTTCTTTTGCCGTTAAGGAATACCATTTTCCATCTATATATAGAGAAAAATTATGTAGCTTTTTCGGTTTATATATTTGCACTCCTTTTTCTTCGACAATGAAATTTTCTTTTAGTTTTTCAAGAAATTCATGAGGGGTAAGTCCGTTCAGGTCTTTTACAACTCGGTTGTAATCGATAATCTGTAATTGAGATGCCGGGAAGCAGACTGCTAAGAAGTAATTGTATTCTTCGTCACCGCGATGATTGGGATTTTGCCGGGCTTTTTCATTCCCTACTAGGGCGGCCGCAGCCGTTCGGTGATGTCCGTCAGCAATATATAAATTGGGAATTTGTGCAAATAGTTCTGTAATTCGAGCTATCGTTTTATCGTTGTCGATTACCCAAAAATGGTGTCCGAATCCATCGGGAGCTACAAAATCATATTCAGGAGAAACAGAAGTTTCTTGTTTGATGATTGCATCGAGTTCTGTATTATCAGGATAAGCGAAGAATACCGGTTCGATGTTGGCATTATTGATACGCACATGTTTCATACGGTCTTCCTCTTTATCTCGCCGAGTAAGTTCGTGCTTTTTAATTGCTCCCGACATATAGTCTTCGACGCATGCACCTACGACCAATCCATATTGAGTATGTCCGTTCATGGTTTGAGCGTAGATGTAATAATGTTCTTTGTTATCTTGTACCAACCAACCTTTCTCTTGGAACATATTAAAGTTCTCTACCGCTTTTTGATAAACTTCTGGACTATGTTCGTCCGTACCGGAAACGAAATCGATCTCAGGTTTAATAATATGGTAGAGCGACTTTTCATTACCATCGGCTTCTTGGCGCGCTTCTTCTGAATTGAGAACATCATAAGGCCGTGAGGCCACCTGCTCGACGAAATCTTTCGGAGGACGTATTCCCTTGAATGGTTTAATCTTAGCCATAGTAGATAGAGGTTAGGTTAATTATTATTTATTGGATAGGATAATCGTTTGTTCACGATCCGGTCCCACCGATACAATTTGGATAGGTACTTGTAATTCTTTTTCCAAAAATGCGATATAATCATTGAACTTTTGGGGAAATTCTTTTTCTGTGTGAATCTTAGTCATATCGGTTTTCCAGCCCGGAAGTTCTACATAAACCGGTTCAATATTTTCTTCAATAGAGTAGGGGAATTCAGTAGTTTCTTTTCCATTTATCCGATAAGCGACACAAGCCTTAATGGTTTCGAAAGAATCGAGAACATCGCTTTTCATCATGATTAGTTTGGTTACTCCATCTATCATAATTGCGTATTTCAAGGCTACCAAATCGATCCAGCCGCAGCGTCGTTCTCGTCCTGTCACAGCACCGTATTCATGGCCGAGGTCTCGTATTTTCTTTCCGGTTTCGTCGAATAGTTCAGTTGGAAAGGGGCCGCTTCCTACCCGGGTACAATAGGCCTTGAATATACCATACACTTCTCCGATTTTACTAGGAGCAACGCCCAATCCGGTACATGCCCCGGCACATACGGTATTCGATGACGTGACGAACGGGTAAGAACCGAAATCGACATCGAGCATCGTTCCTTGCGCTCCTTCGGCGAGGATAGATTTTCCTTCTTTCAGGTAATGATTGATAACGTGTTCGCTGTCAATGATTTTAAATCTTTTCAAGTATTCGATAGCTTCGAACCATTTGGGTTCCAATTCGTCTATGTTGTAATCGTAATTAAGAGAGCGAAGAATATTTTCGTGTTTAGTTTTTGCCGTGGTATATATTTTTTTGAAATCGAGGAATATGTCGCCTACGCGAACACCGTTTCTACTGATTTTATCGGAATAGGTGGGTCCGATACCTTTTCCTGTGGTCCCGATTTTGGAGCTTCCTTTCGCAGCTTCATAAGCCGCATCGAGAATTCGGTGTGTGGGTAAAATCAGGTGAGCTTTTTTTGAAATGTAGAGGCATTGGGTGAGATCGTGTCCGCTTTCGGCTAAACTTTCGGCTTCTTCTTTGAACAGAATAGGATCCAAAACTACGCCATTCCCGATGATATTTATTTTCCCTCCTTGAAAAATACCCGAAGGAATAGAGCGTAAAACATATTTTTCGCCTTTGAATTCCAGTGTATGGCCGGCATTGGGGCCTCCCTGAAAGCGAGTGATTATATCATAATTGGGTGTCAATACATCAACGACTTTACCTTTACCTTCGTCGCCCCATTGCAATCCTAAGAGAACATCGACTTTCATAATTTGAGTGTTATGTAAACTTTAATTCGGTTTATTTCTTTTCGATTTTATCTTTTTTGTTTTTGTTGCTACATCGGCTACAAATGCCATAGACATATAGGGTATAGTACGATGTATTGAATTTATTGAATTTGCGAGTATTCAAATTGGACATCAAATCCAAATCTTTTACTTCCCTGACTTTACCACATTTCATACAGATGAGATGATGATGGTTGGCATTATATACTCGTTCATACTGTGCCAGATTACTCCCGAATTGGTGTTTGCGCACTAAGTTGGCTTCGAGTAACAGATCTATCGTGTTATAGACCGTGGCTTTGCTTACTCTGTATCCATTTTGGATCATAGCTTCATATAGAGTTTCTACATCGAAGTGTTGAGTTGTCGTGTATATTTTCTCCAATATAGCAAACCGTTCCGGGGTTTTTCGTAAATTCCGGGATTCTAAAAATTGTATAAACAACTGTTTTACAGTTTCTTTTGATTTTTCTTCTGGCATGGTAAACAACCTATGTTACAAATTTAGCTATTTTTGTATTACAAGCAAAACAAATTCAGTTTGAATCGTATCTCGAAAATTCTTTGAACAGTTCCTTTTCTTGGTTTAATTCATCGAATAAGTTACTGTATAACTCATTGTTCTCGAATGAGTTTTTTGAATTCGACAGAATATAGACAGAAAGTTTGTCATGATGCATGGCTTGTTTGAGATAATTGACGGCAGGAAAAGCTAAATTGACATTTGGGTCTGCCACTTTTTTTAGTGCGATATCGGCTATCTGCTCGAATATCGAAATGTCGTTTATTTCGTGGTGGTCGATAAGCCAAGCTGTCGCTAACTGCAATCCGGTATACTGTCGTATCATCTTGTCGGAGAGACTCCATGACAGTGCTTTTCGAGGTGCGAATCGGAGTCGGCGGAACAGGCTTTTACAGCATATATCGGCAATTTCGATATTGGGCATATTCGTGACCCACTTTTCTGCTTCATCTTCGTTAAATTCATCTGCGGGGTAGAGCATAGGCGCCAGCATCATCGATTCACGCACGGCGGTATCGTTCCACAAAGCATTTGCCAGTTGAGCATCCGCCGGTATCTCTTCGGCTATTTTTTTTAACAGGGGTAATGTTAGTCCAAAGTTTATTTTGTAGTTGGCTCCGAGATTTCTCATGTTTTGAGAAACGATCCCGTTCATTGCCTGTCTGAATTTAAGTTTTATGTCTTTGATTTTTTGTTGCATGATGTGTAATTGAAATTTGTTGCAAGATACAAATTAAAAATAAGCGAGTAAAGATGTTTTGTAGAAAAAGAGCACCCCGATATATCTGGCATATATCGGGGTGAGGGTAGTATCGTTGTATCGATTATTTACAAACAACGGGTATAGACGTATAGATAGGCAGAGGAGAATAGTCTTTGGAGTATCTCAACATTTGCTCGGCATATCCTTCGTTATAGGAGATTTGTATGTCGGTTATATTTCCGTTCTCGTCGGTGATAGGTGTATAGACCGGATTTACAAATCCTTTGTACGGAGCTATGTGTAGGTTTTCATATCGAGCCAATACCTCATTGTGCAAATCTTGGTCGACAATTACTCCATACTCCTCGACTAAGTTTTTACCGCTTTCGTAATCACCTTCCGATTTTATCCGTTGTACTTCGGCCAGTAATTTACCGAACAAACTCCGTAGTTTTTCATAATCATTGATGACAACGTAAGTTTTTCCATCACGTTTGGCAAATTCCACGACATTGTCGGCTTTACCATGTTCGTAGGCCCAACGGGCGATTAATTGGCGATTACGCATGTGCGACTCTTCTATGTTTTTTCCCGGTTCTATGCGGGTGAGCTGAGTCATGAGTCCGTTCATCATGTATTTGTAATAAGCTGCTTTGTAGGCATCCTCCGAAGGAAGAAGACCTAATTCCAATATTTTGGGATCGGCCATATAATATAGAGCGAACAAGTCGGCACGAGCTTCTTCCAATGTGGAGCTATATGCTTTTAATGCATCGGGATCTACACCGGGTAACAATTTACCGGATCCATGACCCAAGCATTCGTGTAAATCGGTGTGAAGGTTGTCGGCTTGGAAGAGGTAGTTATTCATCAAATTCCGTTCGGTATCGCTCCATACGAACTCATCGTTGAATCCGTTACCTTGCGCGGCTTTCTCGTAAGCCTCGGTAATGTTTTCGATCGTTACCGATTTTGATCCGTGAATGTGGCGAATCCAGTTAGAGTTGGGTAAATTGATACCTATGGGGGTGGAGGGGTAACAGTCTCCGGCTAACATTGCCGCTGTGATTACTTTGGCTGAAACACCTTTTACTTTATCTTTTTTGAATCGAGAATCCACCGGAGAATTGTCTTCGAACCATTGAGCATTATCGCTGATCGTATGAGTCCGTTCCGATGCTTCGAGATTTTTAAAGTTGACGATAGATTCCCAGCTCGCTTTCATGCCCAATGGATCGCCGTAAGTTTCGGTAAAACCGTTGACAAAATCTACTTGGGAATCGAGATCTTTTACCCAGAGAATGGCATATTCGTCGAATTGTTTCAAATCACCGGTTTGGTAATAATCGATGAGTTTCTCGATGACTTCTTTCTGTTGTTCGTTTTCTGCTACGCCGGCAGCTTTTTCGAGCCAATATACAATCTTCTCGATAGCTTCGGTATAGAGTCCGCCCACTTTATAGGTTTCTTCTACGATTTTTCCGTCACGTTTTACTAAACGGCTATTCAGTCCGTACGAGATAGGAGTTTCGTCTTTGGGATTTTTCATTTTGTTATAAAACGCTTCTGCCTCGGCCTGAGTCACACCATCGTAATAATTGCATGCCGAGGTGACGATGAGGTCCTCACCGGCAGCTTGATTTACTCGTTTGGGCATGACCGAGGGATCGAAAATAACAGGAGTCAATGTATTGAGTAGATCGTCTACACTTGCACCAGTGGTTAGAGGAAGTGTTTCAGGGTCGAGCGATTTAACAGCTTCGGTAAAAAATTCTTGTGAAAATTCGGGAACAAATTTGTCACAGCCGTAGTGATGGTGAATTCCATTTGAAAACCACACCCGTTTCAGATAAACTTCAAAATTTTTGAAATCCTGACTTTCGCGGTCTCCGGTATAGTTTTGATAGATTGCTTCGAGAGTGCGGCGAATGGCCAAGTTCCATTTTCCGTTTTGGTCATAAAGTATATCCCGGCCGTATGCCGCAGCTTCGGAGAGGTAATAAACCAATTCTTTTTGTTTTAAAGATAATTCCTCGAATCCGGGAACTTTGTAACGCAGGATTTCAAGATCGGCAAACGATTCTACGGTGTAATCGAAGTCGTCTTTTTCCTGTTTGGTAGCACAAGATGCTAAGATAAGCAATGAAGCCATTGTACAAACAATTTTTTTCATATAACGTGATTTTTTGAAATTTGGTTTATTCTACATACAAGACTAACCCTTTCAAGTATTCACCTTCCGGGTGATAGATATTAACCGGGTGGTCGGCGGGTTGAGTCAGTTGGTGTAAAATGCGGACATTGCGTCCCGATTGTGCTGCGGCACTGAAAACAGCCAATCTGAAATTTTCTTTACTTACTACTTGCGAACAAGAGAATGTGAACAATATTCCTCCCGGACGAATTTTTTCGAATGCTTTTGCATTCAGTTTCCGATAACCTTGCAAAGCATTATTCAATACTTTTTTATGTTTTGCAAATGCCGGTGGATCGAGAATAATTAAATCATATTGATCTCCCATAGTATCCAAAAATTTGAACGCATCTTCGGCAAATGCTTGATGCCTGTTATCTCCGGGAAAGTTCAACTCTACATTTTTGCAGGTCAGATCGATAGCTTTCGAAGAGCTGTCGACCGAATGTACCAATTTGGCATTACCCCGCATGGCGTAAAAAGAGAAACCGCCGGTATAGCAGAACATGTTTAAAACCGATCGTCCGTGAGCGTAGCGTTCGAGCAAGGCCCGGTTTTCCCGTTGGTCGACGAAGAACCCGGTCTTTTGCCCACGAACCCAATCGACATAAAATTTCAGTCCGTTTTCCGTGGCGATATTAGGTGCATCGCCCCCCAACAGATATTCGTTTTCTGCATCAAGTTCTGCTTTATAGGGGAGAGTAGTTTCCGATTTGTAGTAGATATTGTCTATCGCATTTCCCAAAACCGATTTCAACGCTTGGGCTATTTGATGACGGGCGTAATGCATGCCCGGAGTATGAGCTTGCATGACAGCCGTTTTATTATATAAGTCGATGATAAGCCCCGGTAAATTGTCTCCTTCTCCATGTACCAATCGGCAGGTATTGTTATACTCTCCGTTAAGGAGACCGAGACTTAATCGCACATTATATGCCTCTTGCAATCTTTTGAAGTAGAATTGCTCGTTTATTTCTTCCGGTTTAAAAGTCAATATACGAACGGCAATACTACCGATTTGGTATTGGCCTATACCGATAAAATTTCCTTGATGGTCTGTTACCTCGACGATATCTCCTTCTTCTGGTTGTTTCTCAAAGCGATATATCGCTCCTGAGAATACCCATGGGTGGAATCTGTGGAACGAGTCTTCTTTCCCCGGTTTTAATGTTATTTTAATGTAGTCCATAGTCTGTTACTTAAAGAAAAATCGGAATATATCGTTTCCATTAGCATAAATCAATAATGCAAATAGGAAGAGCATGCCTCCCATTTGTGCGTATTCCATAAATTTATCGTTCGGTTTCCTTCTTGTAATCACTTCGTATAGTAGGAATAAGACATGTCCTCCGTCAAGAGCAGGAATAGGTAAAATATTCATGAAGGCTAATATGACCGAGAGAAATGCTGTCATGCTCCAAAAAGCCTCCCAGTCCCATGTTGCCGGGAATATACTTCCGATAGCTCCAAATCCGCCTAAACTTTGAGCTCCTTCTTTGGTGAATACATATTTCATACTACTCACGTAGCTCTTCAATTTGTCCACTCCCAATTCTATCCCTTTGGGAAAAGATTCCCAGAATCCATAATGTTCTGTGACTATTGCATAACTATCGCTCAAAGGAGCAATGGCTATGCCTAATCGTCCCAAAGAATCTGTCGTGATTTCTGTCGTTTTCACTTCTGAGCCTCGGGAGTAGACAACCGACACGCTGGTGTTAGGTTTGGATTCCAGTATTTTGTGCATTTCATTTAGTGATGATGCCTTTTCTCCATCGATCGATTCTATATGGTCTCCCTTTTGCAGACCGGCTCGTGCTGCCCCGGTATTCGGGGAGGCTTCGAACACGACAGAAGGAATACGGTATAATGCGAACAGTTCTTCTTTATCGATCAATCGTAACATAAAGTTTTTGGGGATTTCGATGGTTATTGTGTCGTTATCTCGCAAAACTTTCACCTCTTTGGCGTCTACTATTTTTTGAAGGGTCTCGCTCGACATATAATTCAAATCGACACCGTCGGCCGAGAGAGGAATATCTCCGTTTTGGAATCCTATGTTTCTTGCCGACTCACAGTATTCCATACCAGCGTAAGCGTTTTTGAACGGTATATAAGATGTTCCCCATGTGTAGACGATCATCGAATAGATGAAGACGGCCAAAATGAAATTAAATACAACGCCCGCTACCATAATTAGGAGCCTTTGCCATGCCGGTTTCGACCGAAATTCCCACGGTTTGGGCGGCTGGCTCATTTGTTCTCTGTCCATCGATTCGTCGATCATTCCCGAAATCTTCACATATCCTCCGAACGGTAGCCAGCCGATTCCATATTCGGTATAGCTATTTTTAGGTTTGAATTTGAAAAGAGAAAACCACGGATCGAAAAACAGATAGAATTTTTCAACCCGAACCTTGAACATTCGGGCGAATATAAAATGTCCAAATTCGTGGAAAATGACTAATATGGAGAGGCTTAATAGTAGTTGTACTGTTTTTATTAAGAATGTTTCCATTAATAATGCTATTTTTTATTGATATGATTTAACAAGTTCGGTCGCATAATTGCGGGCTAATTTGTTTGTGTGGACGTAATCCTCATATTCGGGTGACTCGATAAATTCTATATGCTCCATTGTTTCAGAAACAATGCGGGCAATGTCGGGGTAGGCGATCGTGTCGTTAAGGAAACCGGCTACGGCTATTTCGTTGGCCGCATTCATAATGCAGGGCATATTCCCACCTGTTGCGACAGCGTCAAATGCATATCGTAACAAAGGGAATCGTTCGAAATCGGGATACTCGAATGTGAGTTCGGAGTATTGTTCGAGTGTCAATTTCGGAGCCGAGCTTTCCAAACGAGCAGGATAGGACAAGGCGTATCGAATGGGGAGTCTCATATCTTGGGTCCCCAGTTGAGCTTTGACAGATCCATCTTTGAATTGAACCATAGAGTGCACGATAGATTGCGGGTGTACGGCAATTTCTATGTTTTGAGGGGATACGTCAAACAGCCATTTGGCTTCGATCATTTCAAAGCCTTTGTTCATAAGTGTTGCAGAATCTATGGTAATTTTATGTCCCATGTGCCACTTGGGGTGTTTTAAAGCGTCGCTTTTGGTAACATGCGCCATCTGTTCTGCCGTGAATTTTCGGAATGGTCCGCCGGATGCCGTTAAAATGATTTTCTCGATAGGATTATCTCCTTCGCCAACTAAGCACTGGAAAATAGCAGAGTGCTCCGAATCGACAGGAATGATAGGTGTCCGGTATTCGAGAGCAAGACGTTTGATGAGATCCCCGGCAACTACCAATGTTTCTTTATTGGCCAAAGCAATGGTCTTATGAGCTTCGATAGCTCGTATAGTAGGTTTTAACCCCGAATATCCTACCATTGCCGTGACTACTATATCGATGGGCGCTGCCTCTACGATTTCAGAAATGGCATTTTCTCCCGCATATATTTTTATAGGGAAATCTTTCAGAGCTTCTTTCAGCTTATTATAATGAGCTTCGTTGGCTATTACTACCGAATCGGGATTAAAATGTTTGGCCTGTTCTATCAGCAAGTCGACGTTATTATTCGCTGTTAATGTGTATACCTCGAATAAGTCGGGATATTCGGCGACAACTTCTAATGTTTGAGTTCCAATCGATCCGGTAGAGCCTAATATTGCTAATTGCTTTTTCATTCGGTTTAAGAGGTCAAATCTCAATTTTAACTTTACAAAGGTATAAAATAAAGTGTATCTTTAATGAATCGGGATTAGAAAGTGATATATTTTTCCGGGTCTAACGACTGACCCATGTGCCACAATTGAAATTCGGCCACACATGATTGTTTTGAGGATTTACCATCTTCCCACCCGGTCACGGCTATTTTTTCACCTCCCGATACTTTATCTCCTATGTTTTTAAGAATCCCCGAATTATATTTATAGACCGACAGGTAATTATTGCTGTGCTGTATATATACGACATATCCGTAATCGATTGTATAACCGGCGGAAACAATCGTGCCATCGAGGACGGCAGAAACAGCTGTATTTCTGGGGCACTGTATGTCGATACCGAAATGTCCTTCTTTGGGGTTATAGGCTTTGATTATTTTGCCTTTTAGCGGCGGGTAAAACAGTTTTCCGTCGATAGGAGTAGTCGGGGTAAAAACATTTAGCGTGTATTTTTCTTCTTGTTCGTATTGCTTGATATAGTTTGCCATCAGTTTGGATTCCGGTAGAAGAGTATCTGTCGTTGTGGAAAGCAGACTGTCGGCTTGTTGTCCGATAGAATCTATTTTTATTTCACCGGTAAGTATGGAAGCAAGATTTTTTATATATGCGTCGCGACGCTGTACTTCTGCCGCCAAAGAATCGACTCTAAGGATTTTATCAACCATTTCGATTCGTTCTTCTGTTTTCAAATATCCGGGTAATAAATTTTTTACAGGTGTACCTACGATTACAGAGAGTATAGCTACGACAATCAGACCAATGAGAAGAATGGCGGTCATTATGGCTCCAAATCGGGAAAAACAAATAGTCCATACATCTTCAAGAGAGCTTTCGTTGAAAAATGTAAGTTTGTATTTGGAGCGTTTTTTCGAGAAAAAATCAGAATTTTTTTTATTTCGTTTCATAAATATTACCTCTGTTATTCGATGGGTAAAAGTTTCGCATTCATCGGTATGTGCAAATTTAATAATTTATTACCAACCGGTATAACCTGTTTTCATTTTTTATAAGAAGCTTATATAGCCTAAATAATATAGAATTTTACTATCTCTTTTTTTCGACGGTTGGTGAACACATTCTTTTATCTGTTTGTTTTAATTTACAAAAACGGATAATAGCGTTTGACTTATGCTCCTGTTTTTTTGAAATGTAATTGCAAAATTGTATAACTAAAACAAATTAAAATGAAAACAAATTTCTTTTATTTAGCGGTAGCCATAGCTACAACTTCGCTTTTCTGTTATTCCGAATCGGCAGGAGCTCAAGCGATTATTGTTGAAGAAGATGTTTCGGTAACAGAGGTTGTACCTACCAAGCCTCGGTATTATTCTGATAGTCATAAAAATAACTGGTTTATTTCGATAGGAGCCGGAGGTCAAACTTTTTTGACCGAACATGTAGGAGATGCTCAATATACACTGGCTATGGACTTCGCTATCGGTAAATGGATCAGCCCGTATTTGGGATTCCGATTATCTGCAATGGGAGGTGCTTTACATACCAATTGGCCGCTTGCCGAAGGAGTGATGACACATATGCGTTATGCTGCGGTTTACGGCGATATCATGTGGAATATGTTTAATACTTTCCACGGTTATAACGAGGATCGTGTATTTTCTATCATACCTTTTGCCGGAGCCGGTGGTATTTATTCATTCCATAATACTCCATATAATAATAAAACGTATGCTTTCCCTATAACAGCCGGTATTAAACTGAATTTCAGATTGTCGCATTATGTCGATTTCTTCTTGGAGGGACGAGGTAATTTAATTGGCGATCATTTTAATGGAATTGTCGAAGGAACAGAAGTCGAAAGTGTTATTTCGGCAATCGGAGGTTTTTCTATTAAATTCGGCAAAGACCGATTTAAAGCATACGATGCTTATGCCGATCAAATGGTTATCGGCGATTTGAATAACAGGGTTAATGCATTGAGGGCTCAATTGAACGAGTGCGAGTCAAGAGTTGTGGAATGTCCTCCATGCCCAGAAGCGGTTGTAGAGGAGGTAACTGTAATAGAGCCAGCGGCTTGTAGCCAAGAGTTGACGGGTGTAGTACGCTTTACGATCAATAGCGCTGTTGTTTCTAATGAAGAAATGGTAAATGTTTATAACATAGCACAATGGATGAAAAGCAATCCATCTTGTAATATCTCGGTAATAGGGTATGCCGATAAAGCAACCGGAACACCCGAGTATAATAAACAATTGAGCCAGCGTCGTGCGGAGTCTGTTGTCAAATTATTGACCGAGAAATACAATATAGATAGAAAACGAATACAGATTATTGCTAATGGTAGTGATTCTCAATTATATCCGAAAAATAATAATTGGAATAGAATTGTCGTATTTTCTGGTTCGGCTCAATAGATAATTAGATAAGGAAATAGCAAAAAAGCGGATAGTATTCAAAATTTACTATCCGCTTTATTATTGCTTTGATCAGTGGCTTTTTATCCATTCGACAATCCATTCGCCTACGTCGTCGGTATGGTAGGATTTCGTACTTGTGCCGGCGATGTCTTCGGTTACGATTCCGGCATTCATCGATTTGGACACGGCCGTTTGAATCGATAAGGCTTCTTCTTTCAACCCAAATGCATATTCGAACATCATAGCCGCCGACAATATGGTTGCCAACGGGTTGGCTATATTTTTCCCCGCTGCCTGAGGATAGGAACCGTGTATAGGTTCGAATACAGAAGTATGCAGGCCAATCGATGCCGATGGCAGCATACCTAAGGAACCTGTGATAACGGAACCTTCGTCGGTGAGTATATCGCCAAACATGTTTTCGGTAACGACGACATCGAAACTTTTGGGACATTGAATCATGCGCATGGCAGCGTTATCGACGAATAAAAATTCGGTTTCGACTTCTGGATACTCCGATGCTATTTCTTGCGTGATTTCTCTCCATAGTCGGGAGGTCGCCAATATATTCGCTTTATCGACCATTGTAACTTTTTTACGCCGTTTCATGGCGTATTCGTATGCCAATTGGACAATTCGTACAATTTCTTCCCGACTGTATATACAAGTATCATAGGCTATGTTCCCGTCTTCACTACGGCCTTGCGGTCGCCCGAAATATAATCCTCCCGTTAATTCTCGGATACACATAAAGTCTGCGCCGTCGATAATATTGGAACGGAGAGGAGATTTATGAATCAATCCGGGAAAGGTGGTTATGGGACGAATATTTGCGAATAGTCCGAGCTTTTTCCGCATGGCAAGTAACCCTTGTTCAGGGCGTACGGTCGCATTGGGGTTATTGTCGTATTGGGGCGAACCTATGGCTCCAAACAAAACGGCATCGGAGCGCATACATAATTCATGTGTAGAGTCGGGGTAAGGCAATCCGGTTTCTTCTATGGCGCAAGCTCCTACCGGGGCTATTTGATATTCCAGAGAATGTCCGAATTTTTCACAAACGGCTTTTGTTACGTTCAAAGCCTGTTCCACTACTTCTGGTCCAATTCCGTCACCGGGCAATACTGCGATATGTAATTTCATATTCTTTCTATTTTAATTGTCTTGTATATTCAGCTCTTTATCTTCTATTAAGTTAAGCATTTTGATTGTGGCTTGTATGGCGGCTTCCATTTGATCGGCGTCCAATCCCTGTGTTTTCAAAATATTTCCATTATAATCCCATGAGATAACGGTTTGTACCAATGCATCGGTGTGTCCGCCGGGAGGTATGTTTACTGTATAGTTTGTCAACGACGGGAACGTTCGTCCGAGTTGTTCTTTGTATATCTTCCGTATGGCTTTTACGAATGCGTCGTATTGTCCGTCGCCGGTAGACGCTCCTTCGTATGTTTTTCCGTTTACTTCGATGGCAATGATTGCTACTGGCTTTAATCCCTGAGAAAGGTTTAAAGTATAATTTATTACCTTGACGTGCTGAGCTATGGTTTCGTGTTTTAATACGTCTGAAATGATATAGGGAAGATCTTCTGGGGTAACCATTTCTTTTTTATCACTTAACTCGACCACTCTCTGAGTTACTCTCTTGATGGATTCGTCATCGAGTTCGATACCTAACGATTCGAGATTTTTACGGATATTGGCTCTCCCGGAAGTCTTGCCAAGTGCATATTCGCGTTTCCTCCCGAATCGTTCGGGTAATAAATCATTGTAATAAAGATTGTTCTTATTATCTCCGTCGGCATGAACTCCCGCACATTGAGTAAATACGGATTCTCCAATAATAGGTTTATTGGCTGCGACTCGTATTCCCGAATAGGATTCAACGATACGACTCACTTTGTTTACCATGTTTTCGGTAATTCCGGTTGTCGCTTTTACGTGATCATGCAACACGGCTACGACACTGGTGAGGGGTGCATTTCCTGCTCTTTCGCCCAGCCCGTTTACGGTACAATGCACGCCTTGTATTCCGGTTAGAGTTGCAGCGAAAGTGTTGGCAGTCGCCAAATCGTAATCGTTATGAGCATGAAAGTCGAATCGTAAGTCGGGGTAACGCCTGCGCATGGCTCTGCAAAATTTTAGCGTTTGAAGAGGATTCAAGATACCTAATGTGTCGGGCAACATGAACCTTTCCACAGCTTCATTTTTTAAAGCATCCATTAAATGAAAAACGTATTGAGGGGAATGTTGTATCCCATTGGACCAATCTTCCAAATAGAGATTGATTTTCAGTCCGACTTCTTTCGCTTTCTTAATAGTTTGTTTGATATCTTCGACGTGTTCCTGTACCGTTTTTTGAAGTTGGAAGGTACAATGTTTTTCCGATCCTTTGCAGAGCAAATTCATCACTTTGGCTCCACAAGAACGAATCCATTCGATAGAAGCTCCTTTATCGAGAAATCCCAATATCTCGATTTTGTCGATGTGCCCTCGTTTCTCGGCCCATTCGCATAATTGTTTCGCCATTTCGTACTCTCCGGTGGAAACTCTTGCCGAGGCAATTTCGATGCGAGGAATTTTTAGGTCTTCTAAAAGTAAGCGAGCGATACTCAATTTTTCCTGTCGGGCGAACGATACCCCCGACGTTTGTTCTCCGTCTCGCAGAGTAGTATCCATAATTTCTACAACCATAGTACTTCTCGATTTCGTTATGAATGTTTTTCTTCCCAGTTTTCTATTTCTTGTTTTTTGCTCAGTAGATAATCGATGTCGTCATATCCGTTGAGCAAACAGTTCTTTTTGTAAGGATTTATTTCGAAATGTTCCGATTCTCCGCTTGTGTCATCTGTAATGGTTTGCTCTTTCAAATTGACTGTAACGGTCGATTGTGGGTTCGAAAAAATATGTTTGAATAAACTGGTAAGAAATTGCTCTGAGACAATTACCGGAAGTACTCCGTTGTTAAGTGCATTGTTCTTGAAAATATCGGCAAAAAAACTAGATACTACTACTTGGAATCCATATCCGGCAATAGCCCAAGCAGCATGTTCACGGCTGGAACCGCTACCGAAGTTTTTCCCCGCTACTAAAATAGAACCGGAATAGAGCGGATTGTTAAGAATAAAATCTCGAATAGGTTGCCCTGTTTTATCGAAGCGCCAATCGCGGAACAGGTTTTCTCCGAAACCTTCCCGAGAAACGGCTTTTAGAAAACGAGCTGGGATAATTTGATCGGTATCTACATTCTCTTGGGGAAGAGGAATACATGTCGATGTTATGATGTCGATTTTTTTTATCATAGTCATACAAAGTTATAAAAATTTTCTGGGATCGGTTATCTCTCCTGTAATTGCTGTCGCAGCGGCTACCAAAGGTCCGGCAAGTATAGTCCGCGCTCCGGGACCCTGTCTACCTTCAAAGTTCCGATTAGAGGTTGATACAGCATATTTTCCCGGGGGGACTTTATCTTCGTTCATGGCTAAGCAAGCCGAACAACCGGGTTGACGTATTTCGAATCCTGCTTCCGACAAGATAAGATCGATGCCCTCTTCCTTGATTTGTCGCAACACGGCTTGTGACCCCGGTACGAGCCAAGCAATTATATGATTAGCTTTTTTGTGCCCTTTTACCAAATTGGCAAAAGCTCTGAAATCCTCAATACGGCCGTTTGTACAGCTTCCTAAAAAAACATAGTCGATTTTTTTCCCCATTAGAAGCTCTCCGGCAGAGAAACCCATGTAACTCAATGCCCGGCGAAACGAAATTTTTCCACTGTCTTCGATCGATTCTTCCAACGGTATTCTTTCGTCGATAGCGATTCCCATTCCGGGGTTTGTCCCATAGGTAATGCGAGGGGAGATTTCTGCCGCATTAAATGTCACTTCCTTATCGAATGTAGCATCTTTATCGCTATATAGAGTTTTCCAATAGGCGAGGGCTTTGTCCCAATCTTTTCCCTTGGGTGCGAATTCTTTATCCTTTATATAACCGAATGTCGTTTCGTCGGGAGCAATCAGACCTCCGCGAGCTCCCATTTCGATACTGAGGTTACAGACTGTCATTCTTTCTTCCATACTGAGCGAGCGGATTGCTTCTCCTGCATATTCCACAAAATATCCGGTAGCTCCTCCTGTCGTCATTCGAGAAATGATAAATAAAGCGATGTCTTTAGCTGTGACTCCGGGAGAAAGTTTTCCTTCGATATTTATGCGCATTGTTTTAGGTTTGGGCTGTAAAATACATTGGGATGCCAATACCATAGCAACTTCGCTCGTGCCAATACCGAAAGCGACGGCTCCAAAAGCCCCGTGGGTCGAAGTGTGGCTGTCTCCGCAAACGATGGTCATTCCCGGTTGAGTCAACCCATATTCCGGTCCGATAACGTGAATGATTCCGTTTTTTTTATTTCCCAGTCCATAATGAGCTAAGCCGAACTCGCTAGCATTGGTGGCGAGTGTCTCTACTTGATTGCGAGAAACCGGGTCGGCAATAGGCTTGTCTTGATTTAACGTGGGAATATTATGGTCGGGAGAACAAGTCGTTCTTTTCGGTCGAAAAACCTTCAAATTTCTAGCCCTCAGTTCGTTGAAAGCCTGAGGACTGGTAACCTCGTGGCAATAGTGCCTGTCTATATATAATTGATCGGGGCCTCCTTTCACCGAGGTTACGACGTGGGTATCCCATATTTTATCAAATAATGTATTCATGTGATTTCGTTATATAATGAACTTATTAATAGCATCTATAAAGGCTTCGGCAGAGGCTGCGACAATATCTGTATTTGCCGAGAATCCGTAGTATGAGTTTCCGTTGTAGGTCACAGTCATATGTACTTTCCCTACATCGTCGCTGCCTTTGGTGATAGCTTGTATAAGAAATTCTTTGACTACCATTTTTCGGTGAATGATGCATCGTATAGCATTTATGGCGGCATCTACCGGCCCGTTTCCCGAAGCTGCTGCTTCGAATTTTTCACCGGCTATGTCTAATCCGATGCTGGCAACGGATTTTATTCCTACTCCGGCAGTTACTTGTAGGAAGTCTAGTTGTATGCGTGCATTGGCTGTTCTCTCTTTCCCTACCAACATTAATATATCGTCGTCATTGATATCTTTTTTACGATCGGCAAGTTTAAGAAATGAATCATAAGCTTTGTTTAAAGCATCTTTTTCCAATTCGATACCTAATAAATGAAGTCTATGTTTCAAAGCAGCCCGTCCACTTCTTGCGGTTAATACGATAGAGTTTTCGTCAATTCCGACGTCTTTGGGATCTATGATTTCATAGCTTTCCCGATTCTTCAATACACCGTCTTGGTGGATTCCTGACGAGTGGGCGAATGCGTTGCGGCCAACGATTGCTTTATTCGGTTGTACCGGCATGTTCATGAGATTAGAGACCATGCGGCTTATTCCGTAAATCTTTTGTGTATTGATATTAGTCTCTATCTGTAAGTTGTGGTGGCATTTGCAAATCATGGCTATTTCTTCAAGGGCTGTATTTCCAGCTCTTTCACCGATGCCGTTTATCGTAACTTCGGCTTGTCTGGCTCCGTTTTGGATTCCAGCCATCGTATTCGCCGTTGCCATGCCCAAATCGTTGTGACAATGAGTGGCTATCGTAACGTTATCGATTCCTGAGACATGTTCTTTGAGATATAATATTTTTTGTCCAAATTCGTCCGGCAAACAATATCCAGTTGTATCTGGTATGTTTATAACCGTAGCGCCTGCTTTGATGACGGCTTCGACTACTCTGGCTAAATATTCATTATCGGTACGGCCTGCATCTTCAGCATAAAATTGTACGTCTTCTACAAATTTTTTCGCATATTTGACAGCAGCCACAGCTCTTTCTACAATCTCTTCACGAGTCGAATTGAATTTATATTTAATGTGATAGTCCGAAGTTCCAATGCCTGTATGAATACGTTTATGTTTGGCATATCGAAGAGCCTCGGCTGCAACTTTTATATCGTTTTCGACAGCACGGGTAAGCGCACAGATCGTGGGCCATGTTACAGCTTTGGATATTTCGACGACCGATTCGAAGTCTCCGGGACTCGATACAGGAAATCCGGCTTCTATGATGTCGACACCAAGTGTCTCTAATGCCTTAGCTACTTGTATTTTTTCAACTGTGTTGAGTTGGCATCCGGGAACTTGTTCTCCGTCTCTTAATGTTGTGTCAAAGATAAATAATCTGTCGGACATGTTATTGCTATATTAAATTGTAAAAAGCCTTTCTCGACGTATTCGTGAGAAAGGCTATAATTTTTGTATCGTAAATTGCTAGGCACTATATCTCACTTCTATTCTGTTACATTCGATAGAAGATCAATAATTAGGCTGTTTAGCAATTCTATTATCATTATTGAATTTTTTTGTTTCCTGTGCAAAGGTAGTTATTGTTTTGAGAAAACAAAATAAAATATCATATTTTTCTTCTTTAAATCTATAATCTGTAATTTTTATCGACGAAAATATATTTATTTATAATTGGCAACTCGTTCCATTAGAAGCTTATTCCTAATCGGATAGATACGAGATGGCATCCGTTCATATCTTGGAAAGTTCCTTTTTCATCGGTAAATGGAGATATTTGATAAAAATTATATCCGATAAGAATATGAGACCCGAATTTTTTACTTACAGATAGGTTCATACCTAATCCGGCAGAACCAAAAAAGCCACCTTGATTTTCTCCTTTGTACATTTGATTGGTAGAATAACCCGCTCTGAAATCAACAAAAAGAAGAGATTTATTGCTTAGCAAATTACAACGGAAAAGTGCATAAATAGGGAGGTAGTATCGATTGTTGGAAAATGAACTGTGAAGACCTATTCCTAAACCAAAGCATTTGATGGTGTGGGACCGGTAGCCTGCGAATAAATCTAAATCGAAAGAAGAAAAGTCATTCCCCGACATATCGATGGATGCTCCTGCTTCAACTCCAAATGTAACAGGTTTGATTTTTTTATCTTTGCTCATATCCGACAAGTTGCTTTCGCGCATGACGTATTGATTGTTCCCGTTTTCAAAACCTGTGGTCGATTCTTGTGCCGATGTATTTTGTAAAAAAAGGCATAGGGTTGATATTAACAATATCTGATATAGGTATTTAGCCATGATTTTATTATTTGTTGAGGACGAAGGTAAATTTTTTATTGCGATTGAGCAATCGAACGACTGAAAAAATAAATGAAGAGGTATTTAAAATAAAAAACCAACCTGAGGTGCAGGTCGGTTTTTCCTGCCATTGGGGCAGACAATCCAATAAGGTTATCCTAAATAAGTTTTTAACAGTTTACTCCTCGAAGCAGTCCTGAGTCTTCTGATGGCTTTTTCTTTTATTTGTCGAACTCTTTCTCGGGTTAATCCGAACTTGTCTCCAATTTCTTCGAGAGTCATTTCTTGACAGCCGATTCCAAAAAACATTTTAATGATTTCGCTTTCACGAGGAGTAAGTTGTTTAAGTGCGCGATCGATTTCTTTCGAGAGAGATTCGTTAATTAACGACCTATCTGCTATGGGGGAATCGTCATTAACCAATACGTCGAGTAGACTATTATCTTCTCCTTCAACAAAAGGGGCGTCTACCGAAATATGCCGTCCCGACACTTTTAATGTATCGGAGATTTTATCTACCGGTATATCCAATTCTTCTGCGAGCTCTTCGGGAGAGGGACGACGTTCGTTTTCTTGCTCGAATTTAGAAAGAGCTTTACTGATCTTATTGAGAGATCCTACTTGATTTAATGGCAAACGAACGATTCTCGATTGCTCGGCTAGAGCTTGAAGAATAGATTGACGAATCCACCACACTGCATAGGAAATGAACTTGAAGCCTCTCGTTTCGTCAAATTTTTCGGCAGCTTTAATTAAACCCAAATTTCCTTCATTGATTAAGTCCGGGAGACTTAACCCTTGATTTTGGTATTGTTTGGCAACCGAAACGACAAAACGCAAATTGGCTCGTGTTAACTTTTCCAGTGCTGCATGATCGCCTTTTTTAATGCGTTGGGCAAGTTCTACTTCCTCTTCTACCGTAATCAAGTCTTCGCGTCCGATTTCTTGTAGGTACTTGTCAAGAGAAGCACTCTCCCTGTTCGTAATCGATTTTGTAATTTTTAATTGTCTCATCTTGCAATATTGAGATTTTGGGACTGCAAATATACTATATTTATTGTTAATGGAGCTGTAAAAAATGTTTAATTTTGAACGTGAATCTACAAAAATACCATTTTACTGCTCCTGCCTTTTTCGTATTTATTATTATAACGTTTGAATATTTGTTCTGTTGTGTTTGTTGTGCTATATTTAATAATTATCTTTTAATTTGGAATATGACCCTTGTTTAGGGGTCATATTCCAAAAAGATTTAATCGGCCAAATCTACTGCATAATACATCATTTTTCCATTCGGATAAATACCCGTAATGAACATAACTTTTTGATTTTGATTTGATTTTACAATAGAGTCGTACATGGATTCCAAGTCACTAACCGACTTCATCGGGGTGTTATTGATTTCAAGAATGACAAATCCTTCTCGCATACCGGCCGCTTTGAATTTACCGTTTTTCAATCCAATAACCTGCACTCCATATCGGATATTCATCTCTCTCAAACTCTTGGCATCTAATTCTTTGAATCCAGCTCCCAAAGAATCCATTCCGGCAATCTTGGTTATCTCGGTATTGCCTTGACTATTTTTTAATGTCAGGGATACAGTTTTGGATTCTTTTCCTCGTAACAACCCTATTTTAATTTTATCTCCGGGACGATATTTACTCAATTGTTCGGAAAGCATGGCTCCATTTTTAATCTTTACGCCATTAATAAAGGTTATAACATCACCTTCTTTTATTCCTGCTTCCATCGCAGCGCTGCGATTGTATACTTCACCGACGTATATTCCTTCTTGTACTTCAAGATTTTCTTCTTTGGCCAATTCGGAATCTATTTCTCTATACCCTATACCCAATACGGCTCTTTGTACGGTACCATATTCTTTCAAATCGGCAATTACTTTACTTACTATGGAAGTGGGAATAGCGAATGAATAGCCGGCGTAACTTCCTGTTTCGGAGTAAATGGCCGTGTTGATACCCACTAATTCACCTGCTGTATTTACCAATGCTCCACCGCTATTTCCCGGATTTACAGCTGCATCGGTCTGGATAAACGCCTCTATACCCATTTTTTGGCTACGAGGGTTGAGTGCGCTTATGCTACGAGCTTTGGCACTTACGATACCAGCGGTAACCGTCGATGTTAATCCTAACGGATTTCCTACCGCCAATACCCATTCTCCGACTTTCAAATTATCGGAATCGCCAAATTTGACGATGGGGAGATCTTTGGCATCTATTTTTATCAATGCCAAATCGGTAGAAGGATCGGTTCCTATTACACGACCATTGAAAGTCCTATTGTCATTCAGGGTTATATCCAATTTATCGGCTCCTTCTACTACGTGATTATTGGTTACAATATATCCATCGGGGGTAATAATTACTCCCGACCCCAATCCAGCACGAGGCTGAGGTTGTATATTGCGCCCTCCTTGTCCAAAGAAATATTCGAAAAACGGATCGCTAAAACCGCCTAATTGACTTTGTTTGGGTGTAGAAATCGATTTTATACTAACGACGGCATTAACCGTGTTTTCGGCGGCAGTGGTGAAATCTGTTTCAACAGCCGGTCGATTGATTACTCTTGTAAAGCGAGTCGGCTGTGCATATCCACTGTCGAGCGATTGATCTTGTATTTTTGAATCGGCCGACTTATTCAATATACTAAATGCGCCGATTGTAATTCCGGAGCTCAGAGCTGCAATTAAGGCGATGCCCATCAATTTTTTTCCGTAAGAATTCATAATCTATTAGCTTTAAATGTTAATATTATCTTGTATTTAAGTTTTTCAGACGTTAAATTTAATACATTTATCGTGCCGTTGAAACCCTTGCATCTTCTTTTTAAGCTCTTTTAATAAGCAGGATAGCTACTTAACAGGGGTTAACGCAGATGACTGTCATGAGAATCATTTTTATATACTTAGGCATGTCATATTGTCCGTTAAAATTTACAAGATTAAAAATCATACTGACAGTATTCTGTCTTTGCCATTTTTATCGTATCTTTGTAACGTACAGCAGGACGGTCTGTCGCTCGTATGATGCGAGAGGAAAGTCCGGGCAACATAGAGCACCATATTTCCTAACGGGAAGCCATTCGCGAGAGTGGAGTAGCGTAACAGAAAATAACCGCTGCGAAAGCAGTAAGGGTGAAAAGGTGAGGTAAGAGCTCACCGGGTTTTACAGTAATGTAGAATGCCGTACGTCTTATGGGTTGTAAGGTTATGTATACCGGCGTTGTAGGGTTGCTCGCCCGATGCCGGGGGGTAAACCGCTAGAGCCTTGTGGTGACACAGGGTCGAGATAAATGACAGACACTCTTTCGAGAGTACATAACCCGGCTTACAGGCCTGCTGTATTTTTTTGTAGAAGTTTTCTGTACGATATATTCTATGGTTCAGCGTAAAAACAAGCCCTCTTTTTTTGCCCGCGCCAGCCTTTTGATAAAACGGTTATGGCAGTTTGTCTCGGTCGATATATGGCATGTGACCGAGTATAAGCTCCATATTCATATTCTTAAAACATTGAACTTGTCGGTACGCTGTTTCTTAAATGAAAAGTTGCAGGAAAAGGCTTCCGCTTTGACGTTTAGTACGATTTTGGCAATCGTGCCTGCGTTGGCTATGTTATTTGCTATTTGTAAGGGATTCGGATTCCAACATATTATACAAAGTCAGTTGTTCGATTATTTCCCGGCGCAACGCAATGCATTGGAATATATGTTAGGGTTCGTCGACCAGTATCTCGATCAGATGAAAGGTGGAGTATTCGTGGGGATAGGCCTTTGTTTCCTTTTGTGGACTTTGATAAGTTTGTTATCCAATATAGAGAAAGCATTCAATGATATTTGGCAGGTACAAGGCGGTCGATCGTTTTATCGTAAGGTTACCGATTATACCTCGATGTTTTTGATTTTGCCTATTTTGATGGTTGCATCGAGCGGATTTTCTTTGTTTATGTCAACCATGCTCAGTTCTTCGGTTCTATTCGATTTTATGAGCCCTTTGCTGCGTTGGGTCTTTCGATTAGCTCCATATATACTTACCGCTTTGTTCTTTACCGCTATTTATATTTTTATACCCAATACGAAGGTTAAGTTCAAATATGCGTTTATTTCTGGGCTTATTTGTGGTACGGTATTTCAGATTTTTCAATTTATATATATTTCGGGCCAAATTTGGGTATCGAAATATAATGCTATTTACGGGAGTTTCGCATTTTTGCCGTTGTTGCTCATTTGGATGCAATTTTCATGGTTGATTTGTCTGTTTGGTGCTGTGTTGACTTACTCATCTCAAAATGTAGTAAATTTCAATTTCGAAAAAGAAACCAACGATATATCTCGTCGGTATTCCGATTATATTATATTAGTCATAGCCACAGTTATTGTCCATCGGTTCAAGGAGGGACTTCCTCCGATGACCAAAGGACAGATATCGAGACGTTATGCTATTCCCATACAGTTGGTAGAGCGTACCGTCGATGAATTGGAACGGGTGAATATTATTTCGCAGACATTGTCGGAGGAAGAGAGGGTTCCTGCATATCAACCGGCGGTAGACATCAGCCGATTGACTTTGGGCTATTTATTGCGAGCCATCGACAGAGAAGGAGACGAGGATTTTATCTGTAATTTAAAAGCCGATTTCCCAAAGGAATGGGCGGCTATAATAGATACCCGTAGGCTTATGGAAGAGAAGGGTGATAGTATTGCATTGAAAGATTTGAAAATAGAAGAAAGCCGAGTGCTTTCCCATAAATTAAATAATAATGAGTGATATGAAAAAAGTAATTTCTACGACATCTGCTCCGGCTGCTATCGGACCTTATAGTCAAGCTGTTGAAACCGGAAATATGATTTTCCTTTCGGGGCAATTGCCCATCGACCCCAAAACCGGAATAATGCCTGAGGGCATCAAAGCTCAAACTCGTCAATCGTTTGCGAACATTAAAGCTATTTTGGCGGAGGCCGGTTATTCGGTCGAACATATTGTAAAGACGACCGTGCTGTTGGCCGATATGTCTCTTTTCGGAGAAATGAACGAAATATATGCCGAGCAGTTCGGGTCCGTATTTCCGTCTCGGTCGGCGTTTGCAGTTAAAGAATTACCGAAACAAGCATTAGTCGAAATAGAGGTTATTGCTGTGAAAGCATAGTTTTTAGCAAGTCGGCCACGATGAATGTACTGCCGCCTACGAAGATCAGATCATCGGGGCGGCTTTCTTTTTTCGCCGCTTCCACAGCTTGTTGAACCGACGGATAACACTTCCCTGTCAATCCTGCTTTTATTGCTAATTCGTACAGTCTTTCCTCGTGTAAAGCGCGAGGTATCGAGGCCCGGGTGAAATAGTAAACGGCATTTTGGGGGAGCATAGCCAAAACTCCCGAAATGTCTTTGTCATTGACCATACCGATGATAATACGCAAGTTTTGATAAGATTCGTTTTGCAACTGTCGAACTATATATTGTATGCCTCCGGTGTTGTGTCCGGTGTCGCAAATCAGTCGGGGAGACGATTCCAATTGTTGCCATCGCCCCATTAAACCGGTAAGGCTGGTGACATGGGCGAAAGCATCATAGACCGATTGGTCGGAGATATTGTATCCTAAATTTCGTAATTGGCCGACTGCTGTCAGAACGGTAGCTGCATTTTTCTCCTGACATAGCCCGCTTAACTCCCCGAAAAGGTGCGGAAATTCGGGAGAATCGAATTCCCAACCTTTGTCATTTCGTTGGGTCGACCGGAAATGAATTTGTTCCTCTGCGAATATAATGGGGGCTTTTATCTCTTTTGCTCGATCGATGAATACTTGCTTCACCTCTCCCTGAGCTTCACCGATCACGACCGGTATTCCAGATTTTATAATACCTGCTTTTTCTCGGGCTATTTTCGGCAGGGTGTCTCCGAGCATTTGCACATGGTCATAGCTGATATTGGTAATGACACATAAATCAGGAGTAATGATATTTGTACTGTCCAATCTTCCGCCCAATCCGACTTCGATAACAGCGACATCTACTTGATTTTCGGCAAAGTAGTTAAACGCCATCATCATGGTGAGTTCGAAAAATGATGGTTGGATATGGAGTGTAGATGCAAGGTGTTTCTCTGCAAATTGAATAACATCTTCTTTGGAAATCATTTTTCCATTGATGCGGATACGTTCTCTGAAATCGATAAGATGCGGAGAGGTATATAATCCAGTTTTATATCCGTTTAATTGCAGAATAGCGGCTAATAGATGCGATACCGATCCCTTACCGTTGGTCCCGGCAACATGTATGGTGTGAAACTTTCGATGGGGATATCCGAAATATTTGTCCAGCGCTTCGGTATTTTGTAGTCCCGGTTTATAAGCGGCACTTCCTATTTGTTGAAAAACGGGTAGTTGTTTATATAAATATTCCAATGTTTCTTCGTAATTCATAATTCATATTTTAGTATAAGGCATATCCTGAAATACCAGCCAATACGATAACGAGTATAGGGTGTATTTTCGCATAGTGTACCAGAACAAATGAGATTATTGCAATACCGATACTTATTGTATAGTCTGGAAAGTTTTCCTTATTCATGAGGAGGAGTGCGGCAGAAGCTATCAGACCGACAACCACAGGACGAAGTCCGGAAAATATGCTTTTGATAGTAATGTTATCTTTATGTTTAAGTATAAAACGGCTCACTAATAAGACTAAAATGAAAGACGGCAAACATACGGCGAATGTGGCGATTATTGACCCCCAAATACTATTACCGGCAGCTACATATCCTACATAAGTAGCGCTGTTTATTCCTATGGGACCGGGAGTCATTTGAGAAATAGCTACGATATCGGTAAATTCGGTCGGGGTAAGCCACGGTTGGCTTTCGCCATAATGAACGACTTCTACCGCTTCGTGTTGAATGAGCGAGAGCATGGCGTATCCGCCACCAAAACCGAATAGTCCGATTTTTAGGTAGGCCCAAAATAAGTTGAGATATACGATCCACATGGCTATTTTTCTTCTTTATTACTCTTTTGTTTTGAACTGGCGATGACATGATTGCAGTAAAGTATTCCACCGATAGCTCCTAACAAGACGAACCAAATGGGGGAAATCCCTCCTAACCAGATTGATAATGCCACTATAATGGGAATAATAACCGTTTTAATATTGATACGTGCTGTTTTAGCCGTACTGAATACCGGAGACACGATGAGTGCGACCACTGCTGGTCTTATACCCTTGAATATACGCTCGACTACCGGATTGTCATACGTTTGAACAAACCAGATTGCAATAGCCAAGATGATTAGAAAAGAGGGTAGAATTGTACCGAGTGTCGCCATGAGACAACCTTTTAATCCTCGCAATTTGTTTCCGATCAATATGGATATATTCACTGCCAACACTCCGGGCAATGATTGTGCAATGGCAAGTGCGTCGACAAAATCTTCCCGTTTAATCCAGTTTTGTTTATCCACGACTTCTCTTTCAATGAGAGGTATCATAGCCCAACCACCTCCGAATGTGAACGCACCTATTTTAAAAAATGATATGAATAGTTTCAGATACAGATTCGATCTCATAGTTTCTTTTTAATGCGCTGCAAAGATAGTGCAAACGAGGGCAGAAACAAATTTATTTGGTTATGCCGAGTGCCGCCTATTTTCGCATTTTTGCAAAGATAGTGCAAGGCAAGAGAAAGATAAAACGAATAAGTTCGTTTTTCTTTTCGACCCGTAATCTTTTGAGGACTAATATAAGGTTGGAACAGGAACAAGTTTAGTTGGGTATATCGAAGTATAACCTGTTTTCGTATTCAGTTATAAAAAAGTGACAATCTTATGAAACTATCGTATATAAGACGATAGAATTTGTTCTAATTCGTTTAACGACAGGGCGCCAGATTGTCGCCAAATGATTTCGCCTTGTTTCCATAGTACAAGGGTAGGGACTGACTGTATTCTATACTCCGAAGACAAGGAAATATTTTTATCGATATCTATTTTTAGTATAATGATTTTATTCCCCATTTTCTTTTTCAATTCTTCAAGGACTGGTTTCATCATTTTACAGGGACCACACCATTCTGCAAAAAAGTCTACTAGAACCGGGGTATCACCTGCGATAATATCTTGAAATTTGTTCATGTCTTGAAATTTAATAAGATGAATATGATTTTAACAGCGGTATGGCTCTGTTGGTTCGATTCGTTCCGTGAATATCAGAAAATAGTATTGTCACGACAATCGACCAACCAGTTTCCTCTACGGTTAACCAAAGTAAGATTAATTTTTCGTATGAGTTTGTGTTTATGTGAGAAAAATAATTTCCCTTGTACGAACAGGGTATCTTGTGAAGTATTCATCTCAGAATAAGAAATATTGAAATGAGTGGGTGTGTTTTTTAATTCATCGGATTGATTTCCGACTAAGGTCTCAAACAAATATAGTGTTTCGGCCGACTCGGGAGTCGATAGCTTTTTAGCTTCTTGGAAGTTAGCGTTGGATAGATTTTCGACGAAAGATATGGCTATATTTTCCGGCTCGAAATGCTGATGGATAGAAGGTGTGCTAATCAATATTAAAGGGAGGCCTATGGCAGAGATGGTTAAACAAAAAAAGATAATGCGAACACGTGTTTTTGCTTTCATTGCGATATTCAATTTTATCTTTGCTTTTGGCAAAGATATGAATTTTTTTAATGGCTTGCGCAAGAAATCCTATAAGAGGAATATGGATTTAATTTATCTTTACAGGTTGCACTGAATATAATTGAATAAAGCGTGTTTCAACTTTGGTTTTGCACGTTCCCCCCTTTGTGAGAAATACAAAAATAGGTACGAAAAACGAACTTGTCCGTTTTATCCTACTCTTACCTTTCATTATCTTTGCAATCGAATATAAGAATAGAAAATATGAAAGATTCGTTGATCGTAGTATCTGGCGGTATGGATAGTATTACTTTGTTGTATGAGTGTGCCGACCGCATAGCATTAGCTGTTTCTTTTGATTATGGAGCTAATCATAATCATAAAGAAATACCGTTTGCTCGCATTCATTGCGAGCGGTTAAAAATAAAACATATAGTAATACCTCTTGCGTTTATGAAAGAATATTTCAGAAGTTCGTTGTTGGACGGTAGCGACTCTGTACCGGAGGGACATTATGCCGATGAAAATATGAAAAGTACGGTTGTCCCGTTTCGGAATGGCATTATGTTATCAGTTGCTTGTGGTATTGCAGAAAGCAATGGCTTGAAACAAGTTCTCATTGCTAATCATGGCGGAGATCACGCTATTTATCCCGATTGTCGATCGGAGTTTATCCAAGCTATGGATAAAGCTATGCGTTCGGGAACTTATGAGAATATTGGCATCTTTGCTCCCTATACCGATATTTCAAAAACAGAAATTGCCAATCGGGGGAAAAAGTTGAATTTGAACTATGCCGAAACGTGGTCTTGTTACAAAGGAGGGGAGAAACATTGCGGGAAATGCGGTACTTGTGTAGAACGCAAAGAGGCTCTTCGAGAGGCCGGGATTGAGGATCAGACAGAATACGAGGATTAATAACGAATAAAACGGTTAAGTTATAATGTATTACGTAGCTAAGACAATGGAAATTGCAGGCGCGCATTCTTTGCACCTTTCATATGAAAGTAAATGTGAAAAATTACATGGCCATAACTGGATTATTACGGTTTATTGTAAAGCGAAAGAACTGAATCAAGACGGTATGGTCTGTGACTTTAAACACATTAAAGATAAGATTCATGGTTATCTTGATCATGGGAATCTGAATGAATTGCTGCCTTTTAATCCGACCGCCGAAAACATAGCGAAATGGATTACGGATCAGATTCCCGAATGTTATAAAACCAAAGTTCAAGAAAGTGGTGGAAATACGGCTATTTACGAAATCGACGATTTTGAAAATGAAAATATTGACAGATGAAAGTAAATGAAATTTTTTACTCATTACAGGGTGAAGGTGTGTTTACAGGTACGGCTGCGATTTTTGTGAGGTTAGCGGGGTGTAATTTGCATTGTGATTTCTGTGATACAAAACATGAGGATTATACTATTTTTACAGAAGAAGAGATTGTAAAGGCTATTTCTGATTATCCTGCGAAACATGTAGTTATTACAGGAGGGGAACCCACTTTACAACTTACGCATTCGCTTGTCGATCGGTTGCATGAAGTCGGGAAATTTGTTCAAATCGAAACCAACGGATCAATCGCATTAGATACCGATTTGGAACGGTCGATCGATTGGATTACTTGCTCTCCTAAAACGATTCCCGTGAAAATACAGCGTATGAATGAAATCAAAGTCGTTTATCAGGGACAAGATATGGAACTGTATGAAAAAATCGCCACAGCTTATGAGTGTTTTTGTAGCTTGCAACCTTGTGATGTCAATGACGAGATAAAAAATGAAAACAATCTTACCGCAGCTATCGAATACATTAAGAGCCACCCCCGATGGAGGCTTTCACTTCAAACCCATAAAATTATTAATATAAGATAATAATGAAGGATAAAAGAATAAACTCTCTTCTACGGGATTTATCGAATACATAGGTGAAAATCCAGATCGGCAAAGTCTCGACGAAACACCGGGCTGGATTTTATGAATATGAACCGAGATATTTAGAGGTTGTGTGCAAGTCTATGAGAGGTGTTAAGAACGAAGGAAAAGTGAGTGGGACAAACTTCAATAAGTATGTTTAATCAGATACAGATTTACATCACGAGTTTTATGAATCGATCGATATGCAGAGGTGAATCGGGAGAGGAGAGATGTAGTGAAAAATCCGTTAAAATTTTTCTTCTCTGATAATTTTATGCAAAACCATAAAAAAATCTTTGCAAGAAAAAAAGATAACGTTAACTTTACACAATCAACAAATTTAGTTAACCTTAAAAAGAAGAATATGGATATGACTCTTTCAGGATTGAATCCAACACATTTTCAAGGCTTAGTCGATGGTAAACAAACCGGTCTCTATATCTTGGTTAATAAAAACGGGTGCGAATTGACCCTAACTAATTATGGCGCTCGTATCGTTTCGTTAATGGTTCCCGATAAAAATGGGAAGATGATAGACGTGGTTACGGGGCATAATAACATACAGGAATACCTTACATCGGAGGAGCCT
Organism: Barnesiella sp.; assembly: GCF_022723415.1. NCBI lineage: Bacteria > Pseudomonadati > Bacteroidota > Bacteroidia > Bacteroidales > Barnesiellaceae > Barnesiella > Barnesiella sp. The sequence goes on from NZ_JAIJHU010000022.1 coordinate 41,520, forward strand.
TATTTTGGAGCGACTTGTGGTAGATATGCCAATCGTATTGCAAAAGGAAAATTCACGGTCGATAGAGTTTTGTATGATAAATTAGCGATAAACAATGGGCCTAACAGTCTGCATGGAGGGGTAAAAGGCTTCAACTTTCATGTTTGGGATGCCAATCAATTGGATAAACAAACAATAGAATTTTCCCGATTGTCTCCTGATGGTGAAGAAGGGTTTCCCGGAAATCTGCAAGTGAAGGTCATATTTAAATTAACCGACGATAACGCCGTTGATATAACTTACTATGCAGAAACCGATAAACCTACCATCGTTAATCTGACAAACCATTCGTATTTTAATTTGTCGGGTGCGGGAGATCCTTACATCGGTGATCATCTGTTATGCATTGATGCCGATTACTATTTACCTACTGATGATACGGCTATACCTTACGGAGAGAAGTCGGCGGTAGAGGGAACCCCGATGGATTTTCGTAAACTTTATGAAGTCGGTAGCCGTATAAACGAGCCGTTTGAACAACTGGTTTATGGAAAAGGTTACGATCATACTTATATTTTGAATAAGAAGCGGAGCGGTGAATTTTCATTTTGTGCAGAGTGTGTTTCGCCCAAAACCGGGATCGTGATGGACGTCTTTACGACAGAGCCCGGTGTACAGCTTTATACAGCCAATTGGATGACAGGGAATTTTATCGGGAAAAATGGGAAACGGTATCCGATGAGAGCTGCTATCTGTCTCGAAACTCAACATTTTCCAGATAGCCCTAATCATGAAAACTATCCTTCTGTTATCTTACGCCCTCATGAAAAATTCGAAAGTCATACACAGTTTAAATTTTCGGTTCGAGAGAAATAATCATATAAGTTATACAATTATTTAATTTAGTATTATGGATATAGAATTTGTAAGAAGTCGTTTTATCAAACATTTTGATGGCTCTACCGGGTCGGTATATGCCTCTCCCGGTCGTATAAACTTAATAGGAGAGCATACAGATTACAATGGTGGATTTGTATTTCCGGGAGCTATCGATAAAGGAATGGTTGCAGAACTTAAAATTAATGGGACGGATAAAGTCCGCGCATATTCGATAGATTTAAAAGATTATGTAGAGTTTGGATTGAACGAGGAAGACGCTCCCCGTGCCAGCTGGGCTCGTTATATATTCGGTGTGTGCCGAGAGATTATTAAACGAGGCGGTAAAATAGCCGGATTTAATACAGCATTTGCCGGCGATGTTCCTCTGGGTGCAGGTATGTCTTCGTCGGCTGCATTGGAGAGTACTTATGCTTTCGCTTTGAACGATATGTTCAACTGTGGCATCGACAAATTCGAATTGGCTAAAATCGGACAGGCTACCGAGCATAACTATTGTGGTGTAAATTGCGGTATTATGGACCAATTTGCTTCGGTGTTCGGTAAAGCCGGTCATCTGATACGACTGGATTGCCGTTCGTTGGAATATCAATATTTCCCGTTCAAGCCCGAAGGTTACCGACTCGTATTGCTCGATTCTGTCGTAAAGCATGAGTTGGCATCTTCCGCTTATAACGACCGACGCAAATCGTGCGAGAATGTGGTTGCCGCCATACAAAAGAAACACCCGCATGTAGAGTTCCTGAGAGATGCCAATATGTCTATGTTAGACGAGGTAAAAGAAGAGGTGTCTGCCGAGGATTATATGCGTGCAGAATATGTGATCGGTGAAGTGCAACGAGTCCTTGACGTATGCGATGCTCTTGAACAAGGAGATTATGAGACAGTAGGGCAGAAGATGTATGAGACTCATCATGGAATGAGTAAATTGTATGAGGTAAGTTGTGAAGAACTCGATTTCCTGAATGATATTGCCAAAGAGTGTGGTGTGACCGGCTCTCGTGTGATGGGAGGTGGATTTGGCGGTTGTACGATAAACTTAGTTAAGGACGAATTGTATGATGCGTTCGTGGAAAAAGCCAAAGCAGAATATAAGACAAAATTCGGTCGTCTTCCCAAAGTTTATGATGTCGTGATTGCCGATGGGGCACGCAAACTTTGCTGATAAAAAATGGATATAAATAGATAGAGCCGGGGATTATAATCCCCG